>NZ_JBQTDC010000005.1:0-178992 GCF_052353045.1 Halomonas sp. AOP7-B1-5
GAATTCTCCAGCGTCTTAATCGAATTTGGCGTTGGTTTTATCGTATCGATAACGAAACAGGCCAATATGATACCAAAGGCCGCCAGACACGGCAGCTATGAATGCAGTCTATGAAGTTTCCTTTGCTGGCCTTAGCTTAAATAGCCTACTAAAACAGTCGGGATTGTGTCGGCGCGCCGTTTTGCTTACCATAGCGTGAAAATGACATGTGAAGTGGTATTGCCACAGTTCACGGGAGGGAAATAGCCTCATGACCACGACTATCGAAGCACCCGGTATCGACATTACCGACAGCGCCCAGGAGTACCTTGCGGAATTGCTTGAAAAGCAAAACGTTGAGGGCATCGCCGTGCGTATCTTTATTACCCAGCCCGGCACGCCTTATGCAGAAACCTGCTTGGCATACTGCCGTCCCGGTGAAGAAGAACCCGCCGATGTTAAGCTTGAGCTTGAAAAGATCAATGTTTTTCTGGATAAAAACAGCTTAGCGTTTTTAGAAGAAGCCGTCGTTGATTTTAACGCCGATCGCATGGGTGGGCAGCTGACCATCAAGGCACCCAATGCCAAGATGCCCAAGGTGAATGCCGATAGCCCCTTGGAAGACCGTATCAACTACGTGCTGTACAGCGAAATCAATCCAGGGCTTGCTTCTCATGGCGGCGAAATCAAACTGATTGAGCTGACTGAACAGAAAATGGCCATTTTAGCCTTTGGCGGCGGCTGTCAAGGTTGCGCGGCAGTAGACTTAACCTTGAAGGATGGCGTTGAAAAAACTTTGATGGAGCGTATTCCAGAGCTTGCCGGAATCCGTGATGTTACTGACCACACTGATACCACCAACGCTTATTACCGCTAAACGATGTTGCCATAGCCTCAAAACCCAGCCTTTCGGCTGGGTTTTTTTATTTTATTTAGGTGCCTTTCAACAGTACCTACTGCGTTGAAAGCGTTTCTAGCACGCTTTATAAAAGCATGTAATTATCCAATAAAGATTGAGCAAACCTTATACATGGACGTCGATTGAGCGTAAGGCTCAATGCCGGTGGTGGGTGCCCGGCAAGCGGCTATCCCCAAGGAGACACCACCATTAATATTCAGTGCGCATTTTCAAATATCCATAAGCCTATCTTTTTTGGCTCACTAGGCCTGCTGCTAATCGTCACGCTGCCATTAATTATCTTTCCTGAAATGGGCCGCGTGTGGGTAATGGCTGCGCAAGGGTTTGTCACTCAAAACCTCGGCATGCTTTACCAAACGATGGGCATCGCGTCACTGGGATTCATGATTTACATCGTGTTTAGTGATATTGGCCAGATCAAGCTCGGCGATGTCGACGCTGAGCCTGAATTCTCGCTATTTTCATGGGGCGCCATGCTGTTCGCGGCAGGGATTGGGGGCGCAGTGGTTTTCTGGGGCATGGTCGAGTGGATGTATTATCTGCAGAACCCACCGTTTCATGTTGAGCCCTTCTCCGAGGAAGCGACGGCATGGGCGGCTACCTATGGCATGTTCCACTGGGGGCCTATCGCTTGGTCTATTTATCTTGTGCCGGCACTGCCTATGGCCTACTTCCTCCATGTGCGTAAGCACAAGGTACTGCGTATCAGTGAAGCGATCCGGCCGGTTTTGGGTGAGAAGCTCGCGCGTAGTTGGCTGGGTAACATTATCGATATCCTGTTTATCTTTGGCATGCTGGGCGGTGGAGCGACCTCATTAGGCATTTTGGTACCGCTGATTAACCAGGGGTTAGGCAACCTGTTTGGCTTCACCCCTAACCCAGTCAGTCAGATCGGGGTATTGGTGGGTACTACTGCGCTATTTGCCATCAGTGCCTGGCGGGGCTTGAAAGGGGGCATTGAGATGCTCTCCGATATCAACATGTGGCTCGGCCTGGCGGTACTGCTGTTTGTGCTGACGGTAGGCCCTACCGTATTTATTCTGGACACGGGCCTTAACTCGATTGGATTAATGCTCAGCAACCTGATTCAGATGGCGACCTGGACAGAGCCGTTTGGCAACTTTGATGGTTTTGAAGAAACCGGTTTTCCGCAGGCATGGACGATTTTTTACTGGGCGTGGTGGCTGGTGTTTGCGCCCACCGTGGGTCTTTTTATTGCGCGTATTTCAAAGGGGCGGCGGATCAAGACCATGGTAGCGGGCTCGATTTTCTTTGGCTCCTTAGGTTGCGCGCTGTTTTTTATCATTCTGGGCAACTATGGCCTTTATCTGCAGCTATCAGGCACGCTGGATGTTATTCAGTTGATGAACGATCAGTCAGCAAACGTGGCCTTCTATGCGGTTCTCGCTGAACTGCCGCTTTCCTGGTTGGTAACCTTAGCTGTCGTGATTTTACTTGCTATCTTCACCGCAACAACATTTGACTCCATTGCTTACATCCTGTCATCCGCCGCGGAAAAGAATCTGGATAAGGAGCCGGCACGTTGGCATCGCCTGTTCTGGGCATTCACGCTTTCACTGTTGCCCATGTCGCTACTCTTTTTGGGCGGCCTTGAAACCCTGCAGACGGCGAGTATTGTGAGCGGGGTGCCGCTGTTGCTGATTGCGCTACTCTTGATGATCTCCATGGTGCGAGCGGCGCAGTATGATTTACGCTATCAACCCAATTACGAAGAGCCGGAGATCAACATTGAGGAGTTCCCGGAAAACGACCCCTGGACAGAAGAGGGCTCATGGGAAGTAACCGATGATGAAGGCTATCAAGAGAAAACCTAAAGCATGTAAACATGCACTTAAGCTAACTACACAAAGGCCACCCAAGCGGTGGCCTTTTTACTTAAGCAGATTAGCGACACAGATTAATTATGCGGAGTGCTTCAGCCGTTGGCGTACCTTGGGCAGCATGCGTGATATGGCGGGAATCCGCAGGCACATTAATAGCGCGCCTGCCATGGCGTATAAAAACCACTCCTGCATATCGGCACGTACTATCCATAAGAAGTGCAGCAGCACTAGCGCTAATATAACGTAGATAAGCTTATGCAGCGTTTTCCAGCGCTTGCCCAGTTTGCGCATAGCCCAGCGGTTGGACGTGGCGCCAAGGGCGGCTAAGCCTAACAGCGCTAGCATGCCCACGATGATGTACGGTCGTTTAATGATTTCACTGCCTAGCTGGGCCCAGTTAAGCCCCAGAATAAACAGCACATAGCACACCTGGTGTAAAAAAGCGTAGGCGAGCGTCCAAAGGCCCAACTGACGACGGATAACGCTAAAGCCTTTCCAGCGTGTCAGCTTGGCCAGTGGCGTAAGTGTCAAGGTAAGCAGCAGTAGCCATAAGGCGGCTTGGCCTATATTTAACAGCAAATAGCGCCCAGGTTCTGGGCCCGCCATATTGTTGGCAACCTGCAAGCACCACCAGCCCAAAGGCACCAAGGCGCCAATGAAAACGCCTATTCGCCATAGCGTAATAAAATAAGTCGGCATAGGCATTAGTAGTGGGTCCGAAGATCCATGTCAGCGTATAAGCTGGCTACTTCATCGCCATAACCATTGAACATGCGCGTATCGATGATATTGGTATTGAACAGGCTGTTAGGTAAGCGGCGCTCGGTTGCCTGGCTCCAGCGGGGATGATCGACTTCTGGATTCACGTTGGCATAGAAACCATATTCATTGGCCGCGATTTGCTGCCACGAATTAAGCGGCTCCTCCTCAACAAGCGAAATGCGCACAATCGACTTGATGCTTTTAAAACCATACTTCCAAGGCACTACCAGGCGCAGCGGTGCACCGTTTTGATTGGGAAGCTCTCGTCCGTACATACCCATGGCGAGAAAACTAAGCGGGTGCATCGCCTCATCAAGGCGTAGACCCTCCACATAGGGCCAGTCGATAAGGCCAAAAGAGGAACGCTGACCCGGCATCTGCTCAGGATCCACCAGCGTTTCAAAGCGTACGTACTTGGCCTTTGAGGTTGGTTCTGCGCGCTGTATAACGTCGGCCAGCGAGATGCCCAGCCAGGGAATGACCATCGACCAAGCTTCCACGCAGCGTAGCCGGTAAATACGTTCTTCAAATTGGGAGGGCTTGGCGATATCTTCAAGGGCGAAGCGTCCTGCGTTATTGACTTCACCATCAATCACCACGCTCCAGGGCTGGGTGACCAGTGATCCCGCTTTTCGGGCAGGGTCGCTCTTGCCGGTACCAAACTCGAAAAAATTGTTATAGCCGCTGGCATCAGCAAAGGGCGCCATTTTGTCCTGGCTGGGGTCGCTAGGCACGATAGCTTGCCATTCGGCCGCATCACGTTTGGCCTTGAACCACTCAGGAGCATCCCCTTCAGGAACATCGGCATAGTCAGAAGGCTGTTCCTGGGCCGTGGCATTGCCTGCTAACGCCAAACCGGCGCCGAGGCCCGCAAGCCCACCCATAAAGCGTCTGCGCGATAGATAGATCGACTCAGGAGTAACCTCCGATTCGTGCAAGTCACTGGGCTTGGCAATTTTTATCAGCATGGTGATGCTCCGGCCAGTCATCACTTGTCGCGTAGAGCGATAAAGCACTGAGTGGCTCTAAAAGTGACGGGCCATTGATAAGTGGATCTAGACATAATGCCTTCTCTATAAATAGCCTAGGTAATGTCTCAAGGCGTAAATTAGAATTCAACGCAAATGCCTTAAATGTTCTGGTTGGCCGTTAGGTTTTAAGTAATTTACTTATCGCCTTTGGGCTGCTTTTCTCTGACGTTTATAGACGCAGGTAGTTCAGAAAGCTGTTGCTGTAGCGCGGCCATCTGCTGAGCCATTTCGCTCTGCCATTTGCGCTCAATATTTGCCTGTTCTGCTTGCTGCTTGCTGCTGGCCTGGGCGTCTGTCAATTGCTGGCTTAGTGACGCAAGGCGCTCTTCCAGTGTCGTAATGTGCTGCTCAAGCTCTTTTGATTGCTGGGCGTATTTGGTTGCCTGAGTCTGCTGTTCGAGTAGATCGTTGCGATTAAGCTTTAGCTCCTCGGTTAACGCCTCAATACGCTGCTGTTTCTGATGCAGCCGTTTCTGCGAAGATTTTTCTTCCTGGGCGCGCTCTTGACGAGCTTCGTCCAGCATTGTCATTAACCTTCCCTCGGCGTTTTCATTGCGCTGTTCTTCTTGAGCCAAGCGTTTTTTCCAGGCGCTCTGCTGATCTTTTAACTCAGCGACATGCTGCTGAGTAAGCGTCGCATTGTGTTGCTGCAGTGCTTCGTGGGCTTTTTTCAGCTGCTGGCTTTCTGCCCGTGCCTCATTAGCGGCTTGAAGCAAATGCTGTTCATTTGCCTGGCTCGCGGCAAATTCGCGGTTAAGTGCTTCCAGGCGCTGCTCTGTATGGCGGAGATGGTCGGCCAGGGCGCTCTCACGCTGCTCTGCATTGGCGGCCAAGTGGGCGGCATCGATAGCCGCTTGCTGGGCTTCTTCTACCTGACGGTTTGCCTCCTCTCGATAGTGGGCCAGCGCTTGGTTGGCGACATCCTGCGCTTCACGCCATAGCTCACTGGCCACGTTGACCACAACTTCAGGAACGCCTTTAGGCGGCGGAATATCCCTGTTCTGCTCACGCTCGGTGCGCCAATGGCGGAAGTGTTCACTAATCGTAGTAAAGCTTCCTGTTCCTAATACCTCGCGGATTCTTTGCACGCTTGGCGTATCACCGCGGGTTAAGAGCGT
The DNA here is from genome assembly GCF_052353045.1 of Halomonas sp. AOP7-B1-5. Classification (NCBI taxonomy): domain Bacteria; kingdom Pseudomonadati; phylum Pseudomonadota; class Gammaproteobacteria; order Oceanospirillales; family Halomonadaceae; genus Halomonas; species Halomonas sp. AOP7-B1-5. Next base: position 5,654 of record NZ_JBQTDC010000005.1, read on the forward strand.
ATCAATTGCCTGCTGAACATCACTGTACTGAATGCCACTGCGCGCCATGCTCTTTGCCTTCCTGAATAGATTACTGAATAACGCTATTTTCTGCGTAATTGCTTACAAACACAATAATTACGTTATATGTAATACGTAATAATATTTATCAATACATGAATAAATTCAAGATTACTCTTATTATCTTGAATTTAATGAATCATATCGCCATACTTATAACCCTAGAAAAACAAACACATGGAATTTAAAACGGCATAGTGCTCATTAGCGCTGCTGATTAAGGAAAAGACCCGGTTATGACGCAATTAGGCGTAATTATTGAGCAAAATGAGGCTTTTCCAGCGCAAAATGGGGCAGGGCAGCCCATCGCATCGGCGCGGATAGACGCCACTGACGATGCTCAAGCCGTTGCGGCATGGCTCGCCGAGTATCAAGACAGTCCGCAAACGTGGAAAAGTTACCGCCGTGAAGCCGAACGGCTACTGCTTTGGCTAGGCAACCAGCAGCAACCGCTAACCGCCATGAACCGTGAAGCTCTGCGCCAATTCGAAGCGTTTCTAGCAGATCCACAGCCAGCCAATCAGTGGGTAGGGCCTTCAAAGCCTCGTTACCACCCAGACTGGCGGCCATTTCGGGGGCCGTTATCGCCAGCCAGTCGGCGGCAGAGCTTGATTATTTTGCAGGGGCTATTCAGCTGGCTGGTGGAAGCTGGGTGGGTAAATCACAACCCATTTCGGCTAATGCGCGACAAATCCCGTCGCTTAAACAATCAGTCGTCGCGTATTGAGCGCTATCTTGAGCGCGACCTGTGGGAATGGCTGTGGCAATGGCTTAATAGGCCTTTAACTCCTGCTAATAGTGGAAAGCGTGCTGAGTACGAGCAGGCCAGACGCCGGTTTATTTTTGGCTTTGCTTATTTGCTGGCACCTCGCATCAGCGAAATAGCGGATGCGCGAATGGGCGATTTTTATCAAGCAGAAGGGCGCTGGTGGTGGTCCGTAGTAGGTAAGGGGAGTAAGTTAGCGCGTGTTCCTTTACCCGATGATATGCAGATATGTTTGGCTGATTGGCGGCAGGCATTAGGGCTTGAGGATAAGCCAGCGCATCTGGATGAAACGCCTGCCGTTCGGGCATTGGATGGGCGGCGCAGTATTGGCCATAATCAGCTATATCGGCTAATTCGAGATACGTTTACGGAGGCGGCCAATGCGCTTGAAATGGAGGATGGCTCGCCTGCTTATGTGGCGGCGCTGCGCAAGGCAACGCCGCACTGGTTGCGCCACACCTCAATTACCCATCAGGCACAGGCCGGAATCAGTTTGCGCCACCTGGCCGAAAGCGCTCGCCATGCACGCCTGGATACTACGTCGCGCTATCTGCACACCGAAGATAATGAGTGGCACCAGGAACAGCAGCGCCATCGGCTTACGCCATAAAGCTAATTTCAAAAGCAAAGCTATCCACGCAAGGTGCGTTGAACCCGTATAATGATGCGACGTTTTTAAATCGAATGTAAAAAGGAACGCGTATGAGCACTTCCGGCGCCGAGCAGGCCCAGCAGGAGCTAATCGAAGATTTTGAAATGTTTGATAACTGGATGGACCGTTATCAATACATTATCGATATGGGCAAGCAGCTCCCTGATTTTCCAGAGGAGTGTAAAACAGAAGAATTCAAGATACAGGGCTGCCAGTCAAACGTATGGATGCGCCATGATGTTCAAGGCGATCAGCTAATTTTTAACGCTACCTCGGATGCGGCCATTGTGTCTGGGCTTATTGCGGTACTACTGCGTATTTATAGCGGGCGTACCGCGGCTGAAATACGCACAACGGAGCCGCATTTTCTAACGGATTTGGGGCTGGACAAGCATTTGTCACCGACACGCAGCAATGGCCTGCATGCCATGCTTGAACGTATTTACCTGGTTGCCCAGCAAGGATAATTGGAACGCTCAGAGGCGAGGGTGGTGGTTACAGCAAGAGGAGGGCGGTGACTGCTCGTCATCCTCTTTGCATAGCTGTTCACTGCGTCCGCCGGGGACCGGGTCCATGCCGCCGGGATTGCCGGGGTGGCATTTGATAATTCGCTTGATCGCCATCCATCCGCCCTTAAGCGGGCCATGAACCTGGATAGCTTCAATAGTGTAGGATGAGCAGCTGGGCCAAAACCTGCAGCGCGGGCCAAGCAGTGGGCTGATAACATACTGATAGGTGCGCACAGCGCCCACCATTAAGCTAATGATCAACTGACGTAAGATCCTGCCTGCCGCCCGCGCCCAGTAAATCACTACTGTTTACCGTAAAGCTCATCAGGATTGATAAGCGGCTCGCTATTAATGGTGGCGTGTTCATGCGTTAGCGAGAGATAAAAGCAGCTTCGCCGACCGGTATGGCAGGCAGGGCCGGTTTGTTCTACCTGCAGTAAAAGCGTATCGCCATCGCAATCAAGAGCGGCTGATTTTAAATGCTGTTGCTGTCCTGATGACTCACCTTTGCGCCAGAGCTTTTTACGTGAACGCGAGTAGTAGCACACCCGGTGGGTATTAAGCGTTTCTTCCAGCGCTTCGCGGTTCATCCAGGCCATCATTAACACTTCTTGCGTATCATGCTGCTGGGCGATGGCGGGTAGCAATCCATCAGCATTGAAACGCACGGCATCAAGTAACGTGGCGGTGGCAGGCAGCTCATCTTGCGGAGAAGCCGACTCAAGTGCCTTAAATAGCTTATCGGTCGGCTGTTGATCAAAACGGGACATAAAGATTATTCACTTTTGGCTCGGCAGTTTTGGCAAAGGCCCTGCAACTCAATTGTTTGCCGCTCAACACTAAAGCCTTGTCGGTTAGCAAACACTGCTAGCTGGTCGCTTACTTCATCTAAATGCAGCTCTTCAACATAACCACAATTACGGCAAATCAGCAGCTGGAAGCCGTGAATATGCTCAGGGCAGGCACATGCCACGTAAGAATTTTGTGACTCAATGCGGTGCACCAGCCCCTGGTCGATCAAAAATTCAAGCGCGCGATAGACCGTAGGGGGGCGAGCGGCCGCATGCTCAGTTGAGAGCTGATCCAGCAGGTCGTAGGCTTTCAAGCCGCCACCATTATTAGCAATCAGCTCAAGCACACGGCGACGAATCGGGGTAAACCGAACGCCGCGGCTATGGCACTGTGATTCCGCTTGTTGAAGTAGCGTATTCGCTTCAGTCATTGGAGCACTCATTAAACGTCATCACTCTAGTCTACGCGCTTGATAGAGTTGTGTCAGAGGTTTCTACCAGCTCACTTTTACGGGCAAAGTGATGCTGGGCAAACGCCACACGCTCTTCAACGGCGACTCCTTCAGGCTGACGTTCAATCAGGTCAAGCCGACGGCGCAAACCTTCGCCATTGGTCATTTGAATCGCAAGGCCAGGGCGCGCATTTAACTCAAGCAGCATGGGTCCATGTTGCCGATCCAAAACCATATCCGTGCCCAAGTAGCCCAGGCCGGTCATTTCATAACAGCCTGCTGCCAGGTTTAACAAGGTGTCCCACTGGGGAACCACCAGGCTTGCCAAGTCATGACCTGTATCGGGGTGGCTAAAGCAGGGGCGGTCAAACTGAACACCACGCAGGGCTTCGCCGGTGGCGATATTCAAACCCACTCCTACGGCGCCCTGGTGCAGGTTGGCTTTACCATCGGAGGCGGCAGTAGATAGCCGCATCATTGCCATGACGGGATAGCCTTTGAATACGATAACCCGGATATCCGGCACGCCTTCGTAGGTATAGGCCATCAGACTTTCTTCGAAATTAATCAGCGTTTCGATAATCGCCACATCGGGTGAGCCGCCCAGCGAATATAGCCCTGATAGGATGTTGGAAACATGGCGCTCCACGTCTTCAAGGGTCTGTTGCGCACCACTGGGCTTCACAAACTGATTATCGACGACTTTTTCGATAACCAGAATGCCTTTGCCGCCACTGCCTTTGGCAGGCTTGATCACAAACCCGTTATGGCCAGTGAGCATATCGCCAATATGTTTGACGCCAAACTGCGTGCCAACGGTGCCAATCAGTTCAGGCGTAGTAATGCCATACTGCTGTGCTAACAGCTTGGTTTTCAGTTTGTCATCGACCAGCGGATAAAGGCGGCGTGAATTATAGCGGCCGATGTAACGAATATTACGCCGGTTCATCCCGATGATACCCTTATCCCGCAACCGCGTTGGCCACGTCCAATTCTGCAGCCAACTCATGATGGCTTCTCATCGTCGGTGATCGGCTTAAAGCGGCGTAGTTCCAGCAAGCGGTAGCCGGTGTAGTTACCCAGCAGCAGAATAAGCGCCATTAAAATCAGTTGAACACCCAGGAAATTAAAGGTGATGTGGCGCACCCAGGGATTGTTCATAGCCAAGTAGGCGAGTACAGCGGTTAATAAGCTGCCGCCCCCTTGGATGAGTACCTGTTTGGGACCTTCTTCTTCCCAGAGAATCGACATCCGTTCAATAGTCCAGGCCAGGATGATCATGGGGAAAAAGGTAACCGTAAGCCCGGCACTTAGACCCATGCGATACGCCAATACGGTAAAAATAGAGATAATGGCGATAACCGTTATGATGACTGCCGAGACCCTGGCCACCAATAGAAGGTTTAGATAAGATAAATAGTTACGTATAACTAAACCAACTGCAACGATAAGCAGAAAGCCGATCAGGCCGGTAAGCAGCGTTGTTTGAATAAAGGCGAGGGCAATAAGCACCGGCATAAACGTGCCCGATGTTTTGATACCCACCAATACGCGCAAGAGCACTACCACCAGCGCACCAATCGGTATTAGTAGAATAGTTTGGAAGAGCGCCTGCTCTTCAAGCGGTAGGCTGTGAATTGAGAAATTCACCAGCGTATCGTCAGAGTAGTGGTTACGCACTGCCGCTGAGGCCGGTTGATAGTGCGTAAGCATGGAGAACATCACCCGCGAGTTAGTGCCGCCTTCAACTTCCAGTACCGCGCGGCCACCCGTTTCCCACAGCAGCAAGTTTTCAGGCTGACCCTGCTCTCCAGTGACAGGATTGAAGAGCGCCCATTGATTAGCAGGTTCATCAAAGACCTGGATCCAGCTGCTCAAGGCTTGCCGGCGGCGGCCATCTTCAAGCAGTAGGCCACTGACTTCACGGGCTTGCACACCCGCTTGATTGAGCAGTCGCACTATTAGCGTTGAGGGAGCTTCTTGGGTAAGCAGGAGTCGAGCATTTTCACCCTGACGCTCGCCGTTTATATCAAGAATAAGCTCACGTGCAAACGTGGCGTTATTAGCGCTACGTGCCCATGCTCTATCAATTAGCTGGCTAGCTGCAGAGTCATAAGGGCTTTCCCAAGGCGTTGACGACGTTAGCCCCGGCGGTGTTTGTATGGGAGGACGTGCATCAGGTGAAACTAACATTTGTACGGAGTAGTAAAGCTGCTGACTACCCGCCGCGTCCCGAATGGTCCATTGTGCCTGACGACCTAGCTCATCCGCCTGATATGCTAAGCCATAGCCAGAAGAGGCGGTATTTTCGGTAAGCACCCGAAAGCCTGTCTGGTGAGAGGGTAGCGCTAGATCAACCTGTACCGGGCCATTTTGAGCATTGAAGTTAATCACTGCCTCAATTTCCCACACCTGACGCTGTTCGCCTGGTACCCAAGGAATTTCAAACTGAAGATGCCTATGCACACTGGTGGCAATACCTGCCACCAGAAGTAAACCTACAATGATATAAAACGGAAGCCGGGACATGAAAATTCCTTTTAGCGAAAAGCGGCGGGGGAGCGCGGTTACTCTTCGGTATCGTCTTGATCAACCGCTTCGTCTTCAGCGGCTTGTTCAGCGGGTTCGCCACCAGGAAATTCCGGGCGCTCATGAATATAGTTTTGCGCCACATCAATGATCGCAATATCCATCAGGAAACGACGACCCAGCAGTATCGGATAATCCAAATGGGTGCGATCGTTTAGGGTAAACTGAACGTTTTCGCGGATGGGGCCAAGCGTCATCAATAAGGAAATCACTGGGCGCGATGCTTCGCCGGAAGCTTGCACTATACGTACACGACGCTCGACAGGCGCTTCAATCCACTCATCACGCAGTGATTCCACAACAACGTCATCGTCATTGAGGGCCAGCTTGAAGCGTACCCAATCTTCGCCGTCACGCTCGAACCGGGTAATCTCAGAGGCTGACAAGGATGACGTGTTGGCACCAGAATCGACGCGGGCTTTTAAATAGGTACCGATACTGGGTAAACCGACCCATTCGTTACGGCCCAGCGTGGCCTTGGTTTCAAGAGACTCATCAATATTACACTCTTCGCGAATAACAATCGGCTCTTCGCCGCGAGCCTCAAGCTCTTGTATATCGCTGCGTAACAGACGCACAAGACTTCCAACCTCACGAACGTCGGCTGTCAGAGTCTTTTGCTGGCTGAGCTGCTGGTCTTGATGCTGTGCGTTAGCACCGCATTGCTGCGTTAGCGTGTCTTGCAGTTCGAGTATTCGCGAATTAAACGACGCTTCGCTTAATGGCGGTGGTTCATTTGATTCTGGCGGCTGTAGGGCACAGCCTGAGAACAAAAGTGATAAACCAGCCATCAGCCACAAAACACCTGGGCGCATAACGAGTGACATCCTTGAAAAATAAAAAGGAATGATAAGGAGATGGGGGACTAGTGTCCAACGACATCACATTATTTCGAGTATCTTAATTACGCAAAGTGATTCAATATAATTAGCCTGAAAGACTGGGCCTAGCGTCAACATCCTCGCACTTACGGAAGGTTACATTGTGGCGGAGGCGCAAACTATTGCTATCCAACATTTCTATACCATCCAATTCAACGCTAAAGCTAGTAGACATGCACTATGCTGCAAAAAAATACAACGACAGGGACTGTTAGATGCTGAGTAAAAAATTTAACTTACCTTCGGTCATTCTTATTGTGGAAGATCAAGCCTCTGACGCGCTTGCCCTAGGAGAGCTAGTACGAGATCTAGGTGACGTTTATATAGCCAGCGATGGCTTTTCGGGTCTGGCTATGGCAAAAGAGGCCAAACCAGACCTTGTGCTTTTGGACATTGAAATGCACGGGATGGATGGTTTTGCGGTTTGCAAAGCATTGAAAACCGACCCTGATTTATGCAATGCAGCTGTCATTTTTGTTACCTCGCATGCCGAAACGGGCAATGAGTTGCGTGCGCTGGAATATGGGGGCATTGGCTTTATCCGTAAACCACTAAATTTTCCTGTGGCAAGAGCGCATATAAAAGCACACCTGGCATTACGAAGTGAGGCAAAGAGACTAACCCACCATGATGCGCTGACAGGCTTACCAAATCGAATTTTACTTCAGGAGCGCTCAGAACAAGCCTTGAACATTGCGCGTCGTAATCACTGTCGCGTAGCAATGTTGTTATTAGATCTAGATAATTTCAAAGGTATCAATGATTCATTAGGACACTCAATTGGCGATGCAATACTAAGAGAAACCGCTACGCGCTTGTTAAATGCATCGCGGGCACTAGATACCGTCAGCCGACAAGGAGGTGATGAGTTCACTATCCTCCTGTTGGATGTGAGTAGCTTTGAGGTTGTAGCAAGCTTTGCTAACAGGATATTGGCTGAAATTGCAGTACCATTCTCTCTTGAAGGGTATCGTTACGACCTTTGCGCTAGCATCGGGATCAGTTTATTCCCCGATGATAGTGAAAACGTTGAATCGCTTTACCGCCATGCTGGTGCTGCTATGCACCAAGCAAAACTCGAAGGACGTAATCGCTTTCGTTTCTTCTCATCTGACATTGACAGTAGCATTCGCCATCGACATTTTCTTGAACAGCAAATGCGCAGCGCGCTTGAGGATGGCATTTTTGAGGTGTTTTACCAGCCTAAAGTTGATAGCAAAAGTGCCTCAATAGTAGGGATGGAGGCGCTGGTACGGTGGCGCGATGCAAATGGCTGTTTAATTTCGCCTATGGATTTTATTCCTCTGGCCGAGGAGACTGGGCTAATTATACCCATCGGTAAATTTGTGCTGCAAAAGGCCTGCCATGATACCCAGGAACTAATTAAAGAAGGCAGACAACTCGTCGTCAGTGTGAATATTTCAACCGTTCAGTTTCTTCATGAATCCTTTTTGCAGATGGTCAACAACACGTTGCTTGAGTCGGGGCTAAGACCTGAGTTTCTTGAGTTAGAAATTACAGAGGGAGTGCTGGCAAAGGATATTAGTCATACTCAGCATATCCTTTCTTCCTTGCGCGAACGGGGCATACGTATTGCTATTGACGACTTTGGTACAGGATACTCGAATTTAGCTTATCTCAAACGCTTCCCAATTGATGTTTTGAAGATCGACAAAAGTTTTGTCCATGAAATGCTCTTTAATAAGAGTGATATAGCCATTATCGAAGCCATTATTAACCTTGCTCAAGCGCTCGACCTTGAGTTAGTTGCTGAGGGGGTTGAAACTCAGGAGCAGGCAAATTCTTTGCGCAGCCTTAACTGTCAAATCCTGCAAGGCTATTTATTTTCCCGACCACTCCCGTTCATTGAGTTTAGAGATTTACTTTGGGAAACCACTACCTCCATTGAGGCACCCGGCAAGCATAGTAGGTATTGGAGGGGTTAACGGCTCTCTTTGTAGGCCTCACTTTTTCGCATTGGGGCAATAATTGTCTATGAATAATAAAATCGCGCTAGTCCCTGCAAATCGCTGGCCTATTGCTAGTTTAATCGCTGGCGTGGGATTTAGTGTTGCTGCCTGCTGGATAGTTGCACACTTCAATCAGGTCCAGCGTGAAGAAGCGTTGACTGCGGCAGCCGAAACGGCTGCAGATGGGGTAGTTAGTCGCATTGAGCTTTATCAATACGGATTGCGCGGCGCGCGCGGTGCTATTCAAACAATGGCAAGCAGTCAGGCCATCACACGAGAGGGTTTTGACCTCTACAGTAAGACGCGTAATGTTGACGAAGAGTTTCCTGGCGCGCGTGGGTTTGGCTTTATTCGCCGAGTGCCGCTGCAAGACGAAGCTGAGTTTCTCACCCAGGCCCAGGTCGATGGGTGGCCTGAATTCGCCATTCGCCAAATCGCCCCGCATCAATCTGAACGCTACATCATACAGTATATTAATCCGGTGGAGCGTAACCTCGCCGCCATAGGTCTGGATATAGCTTCTGAGGCTAACCGTCGACAAGCAGCGCTGTCTTCAATGCGCAGCGGTGAAGTACGTCTAACAGGGCCTATTACGCTGGTGCAAGCCACAGGCAAACCACAGCAATCTTTTCTCATCCTGATGCCTATCTTTCGTAGCGGCACCCCACCCGACACTCCCGAAGCACGAGAAGCACAAACACTGGGCTGGAGCTATGCAGCGCTGAGCATTGATGCCGTACTCAACGGGCTGCGGCAACCCGAGCAAGCTATTAGCCTTAAATTGCAAGATGTTACCGATCCTGAAAAGAGCGTTGAGTTTTATTCCAGTGGCGATGAAAACCCTAACGATATCGTGCTTTCACGTACGGTCGAACGAGATGTGTATGGACGAAGATGGCAGCTTCGGTTCGAAGCCCATCCACCGTTTATCCGTGAGCTTAATCAGCTCTCTCCGCTTCTGGTATTAAGTATCGGGGTGTTGTTTTCCATGCTTATGGCGGCCCTGATGGGCGTCCTCAACATCAGTCGTAAACGACGACGCGGCATTATCGCTGAACAGGCAAAACTTGCGGCAATTGTCGAGAGTTCGGCCGACGGCATCATTGGAATGGACCGTAATGGCAAAGTCACCAGCTGGAATAAAGGAGCTGAAGAATTATTTGGCTACAGCAGCAAAGAGACTTTGGGACAGCGTATTGGCCATCTGATTATGCCTGAACAAAAATTAGCTGAGGAGGAAAACGTACTTGCTTGCATTCAGGCTGGAAAGTCGACATCAGCCTTTGAAACACAGCGACAGCACAAAAACGGAACGCTCATTTCAGTTTCAGTCACCATGTCACCTATTTTCAATTCAGAAGGTCGTGTTATAGGAGGGGCAAAAACTGTTAGAGATATTTCAGAAAGAGTCGCCGCTGATGCACAGATTCATAAGCTGAATAGCAGCCTAGAGGCCCAGGTAGCACAACGTACATCTGAACTGCTTCAGCTCAACGTGCTATTAGGCAGCGTACTGAGCTCAGCTTCTGAGGTGGCAATTATTGCCACGGACTTGCTTGGTGTCATTAAAGTTTTTAATACCGGTGCTGAGCGCATATTAGGCTACGAGGCAGCTGATGTGATTGATCAGCACAATTTGATTGATTTCCATACAGAGGCAGAAATGGCACTTCGTGCCAATGAATTGGCATCCCAGTATGGATGCACGGTGAACGGATTTTGCGTATTAGTACATGAGGCTGAACGGCACGGCGCCGACACGCGCGAATGGACCTACTGTTGTAAAGGCGGCGTTCCTTTACCGGTTTCGGTCTCTATTACCGCTATGTATGACGATCATGGAGACATCAACGGTTATCTCAGCATCGCTGTAGATTTAACGACACAAAAAGCGTCCGAAAGTGCAGTCTCATCGGCGCGTGACCAACTGCTTATGGCCGCCGATGCGGCGGAATTGGGGATTTGGTCTTGGGACATGGCCGATAATTCACTCAGCTGGAATGCACGTATGTTCCAACTCTATGGGCTATCGTCGAACGAGGTACCTTCAGGCTTAAGCTATCAACACTGGCATGAGCGCATCCATCCAGACGATATGGATATGGCCGAAAGCAAGCTACACAGCCTGCTAGAAAAAGGGGAGGCGTATAATCCTGTTTTTCGGGTGGTACGCCCTGATGGCACCCTGTGCACGGTGCAGGCAGGTGCACAGGTCGAGCGCGATGAGTACGGTACACCAATAAGAGTGACAGGTATCAACCGTGATATAACTGCCCAGCTTGAGTTGCAAACACGCCTGCAGCATGCGAAGGAACAAGCGGATGCCGCTAGCGCAGCCAAATCATCATTTGTAGCGAATATGAGCCATGAAATTCGCACCCCTATGAATGCAGTGTTGGGAATGCTTCAGCTTGTTCAGAACACCGAGCTGAATACCCGCCAGCTTGACTACATCAGCAAAGCCGAGTCGGCGGCAAAGTCGCTACTGGGATTACTCAACGATATTCTCGACTACTCAAAGATCGAGGCTGGAAAGCTGCAGTTGGATATACATGTTGTTGATCTTGAAAACCTGATGCGTGACTTAGCCATTATTCTTGCGGGTAATCTTTCAGGAAAAGACGTTGAGGTCATGTTCGATATTGACCCTCAATTGCCCAGCGCATTATATGGTGATGGACTGCGCTTACAGCAAGTGTTAGTCAACCTAGCGGGCAATGCGCTGAAGTTCACGCAACACGGTCATGTAGCTGTCAAGGTCGGACAACGGCACCGGCAGTCAGAGGAGGTGCGCTTACGCGTTGAAGTAATTGACAGCGGAATTGGCATTAACCCTGAACATCTCAAGCGTATCTTCGATGGTTTTACCCAAGCTGAGGCGTCTACCAGCAGACGTTTTGGCGGCACGGGGTTGGGCCTGGTGATATCGCAGCGGCTTATCGAATTAATGGGAGGAGAGCTACAGGTCAGCAGCCAAGTCGGGATAGGCAGTTGCTTTTGGTTTGATATCAATATGCGCATTGCTCAAGAACCGCCGTTAGGCACCTTGCTACCGGGAGCAGATCACACTAAGCATCTGCTGGTTGTTGATGATAATGAGGTGGCCGGTGAGCTGTTAGTACGCATGACTCAGTCTATGGGATGGCAGGTGGATCTTGTCCGCGATGGCCGACAAGCCGTGGATCGCGTTCAGCAAATGCAGCGTGGCGGCAATGACTATGACATCATACTGATGGATTGGCGTATGCCTGAACTGGATGGCTTAAGCGCAGCACGCAAAATACATCAGCAAAGTCTGCAAAAAAAACCGCCCATCATTATGATCACTGCTTGCGGCCAGGAAGTACTATCTGATTCACAGCAGTTGGGTGATGCTCCCTTTGTCGACGTTCTTAGCAAGCCTGTCACACCCCAACAATTGATTAATTCGATCAACAATGCGCTTATATCGCCAAGTATGCCGCAGCCCACTGCCTCCAACATGCGGTCATTGCTTCCAAAGCGCTTAGAAGGACTGCGCTTTTTGGTTGTTGAGGACAATATGTTAAATCGCGAGGTCGCCTTTGAGCTATTAACCCAAGAAGGTGCTGAAGTAACTCTCGCAGAGGGAGGGCTTGAGGGTGTGACGTTAGCCACCAAGTCTACCCCCGCTTTTGATGCGGTATTAATGGATATCCAAATGCCTGATATTGACGGATTGGAAGCTACCCGTCTAATTCGCGCTGACGGCGACCAAGGTGGTGTAAAGATCATTGCCATGACGGCCAATGCGTCGGAGCAAGACAAGCAAGCATGTTACGCTGCGGGTATGGATGATCATCTCAGCAAGCCGGTTGACCTCGAGCGACTGATTGCCACGCTATTAAGCCATACAACACAGGAAGTGGCCGGAGCAGAAGTAGCGCCACCTCCAACCGAGTCGATTAATACTATTGTCGAGCCGGAATCTTCGATTAGTCGTCGCTTTGGCGGTAACTACAAGCTGATTCGTACTATGCTGGGAAAATTCGCGGATGAGCAAACCAAGCAGCTTGGGCGCCTGAAAGAAGCCTTTGAGCAGGGCGATAGGGTAGGCGCTATCAGTTTGTTGCATGCTATCAAGGGCAGTTCCGCAACGATGGGCGCCACGGCGTTTGCAGATCGTGTAGGAGCCCTGGAGCAAGATTTACGAAATACCGAGTCCAGCAAACAATCGCAAGGACTGAACCAGAATGATGTCGATACTGATCATCTATTTACGCTGTTACAAGCCAGTGACGGTATGTTGAGGGCGATGTTTGACCTTCCGGTAATGGCATCCACGGCATTTGTACCAGTGAATGAAGACAGTGCAGACTTATCCATTGAGCAGTGGCATGAAGTACTGCGAGCTATATTGCAGCTTTTAGAGGTAGGCAGCCTGCAAGCGATCGAAAAGAGTGAATCGCTTCAGGGACTCACTCCACAGGCTATGCGGAGTGAGTACGATGCTTTTCTTGATCTGGTAAGATCTCTGGATTTTGCGGCAGCGCTACTCGCAGGTCATGACCTGCTGCATTCAAACTGAGGGACGATTAGTGCAACAGTGGCAAGCCGTTTCAAAAAACAAGCCTAAATTACTGCTAGTCGATGACCAGCGCATTAATATTATGGTGTTGTATGAGCTGTTTCGTGAGGAGTGTGAGGTATTCATGGCCACGGATGGGGCTCAAGCCCTAAATATGTGCCAAACGATAGCACCGGATTTGATTCTGCTTGACGTTAATATGGACGGCCTGGATGGCCATGAGGTCTGTCGTAGACTCAAAGCCGACCCTGGACACGCGATATCGTCATTATTTTTGTAACGGCTCTAGGCGCGGTAGAGGATGAAGTGTTGGGTCTCGAACTTGGAGCGGTTGATTTTATCGTCAAGCCGATCAACCCCGTTATTGTCAAAGCACGGGTCAATACGCACCTAACGCTCAAGCGGCAAAGTGACATCTTGCGCTCGTTTGCATTGATCGATGGCTTAACAGGTGTCGCTAACAGGCGCATGTTTGACGAACAGCTAAATCGAGATTGGCGCCAGTGCCTGAGGGAGCAATATACGCTGTCGGTGATCATGATTGATGTCGACTATTTTAAGCGTTACAACGATCTTTATGGACACTTGAAGGGCGATAATTGCTTGCAGCAGGTAGCTGAAGCTCTAGTCGGTGTATCCTTCCGGCCGTATGATTTGATAGCGCGTTATGGTGGTGAAGAGTTTGCGTGCCTGTTGCCTAAAACAGATTTGGCGGGGGCTTTACATGTTGCAGAGCGTATTGAGGCAAGCGTGCAAGCATTAAAGCTTGAACATATGGGCTCGGAGGTAGCGCAGCATGTGACTATCTCATTAGGTGTGGCATCGGTTATCCCAGACAGCAACATGGAGCAACAAGCGCTGTTGGCGGAAGCGGATAAGCAATTGTACAAAGCGAAGCAGGCTGGTCGAGCTCGTGTCAGTTATGGCGCATTAGCAAGCTCGTCATAATGGTTATAAAAGACCCGCCAGAGAATAGCGATCCGACACTAATAGAGCAAAAGTATATTGCGTGATAATGAATATCATATTTAACATAATATATATTATGCGAACAACTAGAGGATCTTTGTGAAGCGCACAGAACCCGCAGCCTACTATCCTCAGTATCTAGGTTGAAGGCCGCCTCTAACCCCTGAATTGGGTCAGGTACATAGACATTAAAAAGCAGCCTGCTTGAGCAAGGCTGCTTTCCAAGGACATATGTCCAAGCACTAAAGGCTGTGTATCAGTGCTTATTCATCAGCTGGTGCGTAGGAGCCGTCTTCGCGGTGCACTTCTTTACCTGACAGCGCGGGAGTAAATACGCAGGCAACGGTCATGCCTTTTTCTTTACCGCGCAGTAGGTGCTCGTCATGCTGATCCAGCAGGTAGATATCGCCTGCTTTAATGGGCCAAATTTTGCCATCGGCCAGGGTTTCTACTTCACCTTCGCCTTCATAGCAAAAAACCGCTTCATAGTGATGTTTGTACTGAATATGGGTTTCAGTACCTGGAAAAATGCGCGTGATGTGAAAAGAAAAACCCGCGTTGTCTTCAGCAAGTACTAGACGCGTGCTGTCCCAGTTGCCGTTTTCAGCGGTTACCAGACGATCAGTTTTGCGCGCTTCTTCTAGATTACGAACAATCATAATTTACTCCATCCCTGAACGGCTGGCAGTACCAGCCGCTGAGTTTTTCGTTAGGGTGATTCGTAAGACTGCGTCAAATTACCTATTAATAACCGTTTTGACAGCCGCTTCCAGGATATCCAGCGCTTCAAGCAGGTCTTCATCGGTAATGGTTAACGGGCAAAGACATTTAACGACTTCGCCGCCCTGGCCACTCGTTTCAATAATCAAGCCGTTTTCAAACGCTTCGCTGGTGATTTTATCGGCAAGATCACCTGAGACAACGTCGATACCGCGCATCAAGCCGCGGCCGCGCTCGGTAGCTGGCATACCGTTTTCAGATAATAGAGTTGCCAGCTTCTGGAAACGCTCTTCTACAATACGCGCTTTGCGCTGAATATCGCGCTCAAACGTATCGTTAGACCAATATTTTTTAAGCGCTGCGGTCGCCGTTACCATGGCAAGGTTAAAGCCACGGAAGGTGCCGTTATATTGACCCGGTTTCCACATATCGAGCTCTGGGCGTATCAATACATGGGCAAATGGCAAACCAAACCCTGAGAGAGACTTAGAATTAGTCACGATGTCAGGCTTGATACCCGCATGTTCAAAACTGAAAAACTTCCCAGTACGGCCACAGCCGGCCTGGATATCATCCACGATCAATAGGATATCGTGTTCGCGGCAAATGCTTTCAAGGCGTTTCAACCAGTCCAGACCTGCCACGTTAATACCGCCCTCGCCTTGCACGGTTTCAACAATGACGCCTGCCGGGATATCCAGTCCACCTGATTGGTCACCGAGTAATTTTTCAAAATAATCAAGCGTATCGGCATGCTCACCCATGTAACCATCGAAAGGTAAAAAGCTTGCGCCCTGAGTAGGAATACCGCCGGTTGCTTCACGGAATTTACGGTTACCTGTCGTTGCCAATGCACCCATGGTCACACCGTGGAAACCATTGGTGAAAGTCACAATATTGTGACGGCCTTTGGCAACACGTGCCAGACGAATAGCTGCTTCAACGGCGTTCGTGCCCGTTGGGCCTGGCAGATGAACTTTATAATCCAGCCCGCGCGGTTTAAAAATGAGTTCTTCTAATGTTTCGAGATATTCCCGTTTTGCTGCCGTCCACATATCCAGGCCATGAACAATGCCGTCGCTGGATAGGTAATCAATCATGGCTTGCTTGAGATGCGGGTTGTTATGGCCGTAATTAAGCGTTCCGGCACCCGCCAAAAAGTCGATATATTCACGACCGTTTTCGTCGGTTAAACGAGCATTTTGCGCTTTGGTAAACACAACAGGAAATGAACGTGAATAGGTACGAACATTAGATTCCATACGTTCAAGTGTTTGAGTCTTCATTAGCGACCTCCTTGTGATCATTAAGCTGGCAAGAGTGTGACGAGATAATGCAGCGATAGTGCAGATTAGATGTGATCAGCCTGAAATGGGCCGATGCGAACCAGGTTCTCCGGATCATGTTCTCCACCCAGCTGTTCGGTAGAGAAATATTCTCGGCTATTAAGCGGCGCATGCCAGCGAGCTGCTAAGCGGCGAAACAAGCCCCAGGATGCCAGATTGTCAGGCGTAATCGTGGTTTCAAGATGATGAACGTTAGTGAGTTCAGGGCGTGACAGGATGGCTTCAACCAAGCGGCGAGCAAGTCCGGTGCCGCGGGCCTTTTCACCTACTGCCACCTGCCACAGAAAATAAGTGTCTGGGGCGTTATCTTTTACGTAACCAGAAACAAACCCGACAATTTCGCCCTCTTCGTTAGTGGCAACGGCGCATGTATCACGGAATTGCGTCGCAAGTAATAAGTAGGCGTAAGCAGAATTGACGTCCAGAGGAGGACACGCTTTCACTAATTCATATACTCCCCAACCATCTTCGGCATTCGGCTTACGGATAAACAGCGGTGTTTCAGAAAAACCAACCACTGCATCGGCTACCGTGGGGCGTGCAAGCTCAGATGACGATGTAAAAGGCTGTATTGGCGTATTCATAGTTATGCTTCGCTGTAGCGAATTTGATGCCCATTATAACAACTGATTCTTAACAATTCAAAAATCATATTATCCACCGCCCTATTTTCCATAATTTTTGATTATAGTTGGCTCATTTAAGCCGCTCTTGGTGCCCTAAGTGGTGGTCTGCGTAATGAGACAATATGAGTTTAGTCTGACTTTGCAAAAGGTGAGGCATAAAAAAAGCGAGCCTGATGCTGGCTCGCTTTTTTAAACACTTCTTTTTGAAAAGTTAGAAAAAAAGGGGGGTCAATGTCGAGTCACTGTTCTCATGGTGACAAATTCTTCGGCCCCGGTCGGGTGGATGCCAATAGTTAAGTCAAAGTCACGCTTGGTAAGACCTGCTCTAACAGCAATGGCAATACCCTGCATAATTTCCCCCGCTTCATCTCCTACCATATGGACACCGACGACTCGATCGGTCTCATCATCCACAATGAGTTTCATAAGCGTGCGTTCCTGACTTCCCGAGAGGGTATGTTTCAGCGCTCGAAACTCAGTGGAATAAACCCGAATCTTGGCCAGTTTTTGCCGTGCTCCCTCTTCACTGAGCCCTACTGTGCCGATATTAGGATGACAAAAGACAGCAGTAGGTACCGTAGCGTAATCAAGAGGAGTTGGCTGCTTATCTTTAAAATGGTAATCAACCAGTTGCATGGCTTCAGCAAGAGCGACAGGCGTTAATTCAGGGCCGGCAGTTAAGTCGCCTAGCGCTAAAATAGATGGCACTAACGTTTCATAGCGCTCATTGACGGGAATTTTTCCGTCTCCATCCAAACAAATTCCCAGCTCTTCCGTGCCCAGCCCTTGAACGTTGGCTACACGCCCCGTGGCTGCCAGTACCGCATCCACCTCTAACACTTCACCGGTGGTCAGGTGGACGTTATAGCTGGATCCCGTGGCCTCGATACGCTCGATATTGGCATTAAAATGAAGGTTGACCCCCTTTTTGTCCATTTCGTTACGGGTGAACTCGCGCACCTCGTGGTCAAACTGCTTTAAAAATAGATCACCACGATAGATTAGATGGGTTTCGCTACCTAAGCCGTTAAAGATACTTGCAAATTCAACCGCGATATACCCACCGCCCAACACCAGGAAACGTTTTGGAAATTTTTCTAAATCAAACACCTGGTTTGAGTCCAGCGCATGCTCGTTACCTGGAAAATCGGGCACCCATGGCCAACCGCCTGTCGCCAGCAAAATTTTATTCGCCGTGATATGAGTAACGCCATTTTCATCTTTCAATGCCGCCGTATGGCCGTCAACCAGCTGTGCGCGGGCATTGAAAAGTGTGACGTCTGCTCCTTCAAGCATGCGCTGATAAATTCCGTTTAAGCGCTTAATTTCACTAGTTTTATTATCTCTTAACGTGGCCCAGTCAAACGTAGCAGGTTCTGAAAGGCTCCAGCCAAATCCTGCGGCGTCGTCGAAGCTGTCGTGAAAATGGGCCGCATAGGCATAAAGCTTCTTGGGGACACAGCCTACATTGACGCAGGTGCCGCCTAGATAGCGGTCTTCTACGATAGCGACCTTAGCGCCTGTCGCAGCTGCGGTACGGGCAGCACGCACGCCGCCTGATCCTGCACCGATCACTAGCAGGTCATACTCATATTCAGAATCGGCTACCATTATCTGCTCCTAATAAGTTTTTATACGCATTAAACGCTTAGCTGCGCCCGCTTATTGACCTTCGTCGCAGGGAAGGTTAAAACCTTCTCCACTTACTTGCATTTCGCCTTAACCTGACGATGTAATGAAACGGAGATTCAATGTCTGATTCTATTTCGACGCTTCTCGACAATAATCGTGCCTGGGCTGAACGCATGTGCGAAGAGGATCCCGAGTATTTTAAGCGCCTTTCAGATCAGCAAAATCCTGATTATTTGTGGATAGGCTGCTCTGATAGCCGGGTTCCCGCTAATCAGATTATTGCACTCCCCCCCGGTGAAGTCTTCGTTCACCGTAATGTTGCCAACCTTTTGCATCATACTGATATGAACGCGCTTTCTGTCGTTCAGTATGCCGTTGATGTACTCAAAGTAAGTCATATTATGATTGTCGGTCACTACGGCTGCGGCGGAATTAGAGCGGCAGTAACAGGCGGCGAGTGCGGTGTGGTTGATTACTGGCTACATTCGGTGCGTGAGCAATACAACCAGCATCGAAACACACTTGGACATCTTCCCCTGGATGATCAAATAGACCGTATGTGCGAACTCAACGTTAAAGCACAGGTTAACAGCTTATGCCGTACTAAAATTTTGCAGCGGGCCTGGCAGCGTGGCCAGTCCATTTCCGTGCACGGCTGGGTCTATGGTTTAAGCGATGGTCGTGTAAAAGACCTTAAATGTACGGTCACTGGCTTAGATCAGGTAGAAACGCTTTACCGTATCGATCGCATACAGTCTGGCGATTAAGCACCAGGCGACTATGGCTAAGCAGCACTTATAGCTAAGTAGTACTGTATTTAAGTAAGTACTATGGCTCAGCAGCATAGTCGCCTTTATTTGACTGTATTTGAGCGGTTACCCACCAATAGGGCAAACCACCCCAGTGCCCTTCAAACCACAATAGCCGTTCGGATTTTTATCGAGATATTGCTGATGGTACGTTTCTGCAAAATAAAACGTATCCAGCGGTTCGATGTCCGTGGTGATTGCTCCCCGGCCTACTTTACTCAAAGCACTTTGATAAGCTTCTGCGCTCTGCCTCGCTGCGGTTAGCTGCTCATCGGTGGTCGTATAAATCACCGAGCGATACTGTGAGCCAATATCATTGCCCTGACGATTTCCCTGAGTGGGATCGTGCTGCTCCCAAAACACCTGAAGCAAGGTTTCAATGGCCACTTTGCTTGGGTCATAGATCACGCGGACAACCTCAGCATGCCCAGTTCGCCCGGAACAAACTTCCTGGTAAGTGGGATGCTGGATAGTACCGCCCGCATAGCCTGCAGCTGTAACGTAAACACCGGGCTGCTGCCAGAAAAGACGCTCAACACCCCAGAAACACCCCATCCCCAGTACGATTTCTTCATGGTTTTCAGGATAAGGCGCATGTAGTGAGTGACCATTGATAGTATGGTGCTCACTGGTTTCGACGGGCGTTGTACGTTCTGTTTCTGCGCCTTTACCATCGTTTAATTGCGTCATGTCAGTCTCTCTATTGCTGCTTATAAATTACAGGGTTGCCTTGGCGGGAGAAGGTGTAAATCAAATCCACCGCCTGATTAGCACCTGACACAGCCTGTACATATAGATTACGCCATAGCGTATAACGTAACGTTAGTTCGGCAATCGGTGAGAAAATTCCCACCCCATAGCTAATACGCAGATCATCGGATAGTTGACCACTCAAGGCTACCTGACTGTCATCCCCTACACCGGTCGTATCCAGTGCCAGGTCATCGATACCAAACGCTTCACCAATGGAGCCAACAGCTCCACCCGTGCGGCCCAGTGACATGCCAATCAAGGCTGTGGTCAGGGCACTGTCCATACCGCCGCTGGAATCTGATGCTCGACCTCTTAATAGATACGAGAGGGCCTGGTTTTCAGGCATTGAAGGCTCCGAGAAAATCGTCACGTTGGGTTCTTCAGCGCTACCCGTTACGCGTAGTCCTGCAATGACATCGTCTGCGGTCACGTCCGGATTACGGATAGCTTCGAAATCAAGAGATGGCAGCGACGGCGGGCCGCTAAACAGTAGCTGGCCGCGTCGGATCAATAGGTCCTGGCCAAAGGCCTGGAAACGGCCATCAACGAGATTTACATCGCCAAACAGCTGAAGCCCGCCGCTGTCTTGGCGGATTTCCAGCGTGCCACCCAAGCCTGATTCAAGCCCATAGGCCGAAATTAGCATGTCTCTGCCCAGCGTCAAGGTGATCAGAACATCTAGCTCCATACCCGCTTGAGCTAACTCATCGGCGGCACTTGGCCCGCCATTTTCAGCCACGCGCCGCGCTTCTTCTTCAGCTTCGCGATCCTCGCGCTCGGTAATAATGATTTCATCCGAGCTGGGTTCAATCGCAGAGGAGGACTTTGAGCCAATCTCGAGCCGCGCCCAGGGTAAGTCGACATTACCCCGCACCTGGAGTAGTTCTGGCGTAATGCGTACTCGAATATCCGGTGCGGCCTCTAATCGGCCAAACTGGGGCAATACCAACAGTAACGGCTCTTGCGTGGCGTTCAAGTCGATCCCAATCCGCCAGTCGTCCGCGCCGGGCCAATAGGCGTCCCCGGTAATGTTCAGTCGGCCACGCTCGGCCGCCACGAAGCCATTAATATCCCCTTGCTCACCATCAAACGAGAGGGCTAACTCGCCATCGCGTACATCAACAGGAATATCGGGGCCGTGAACGCGCAACCCACGTAGTGCCAACGTGCCCTGCAAATCCGGCTGGCTGGTGGTGCCGCCAATCTGCACTCGGCCGTTTAGTTCACCCTCAAGACTATCCATGCTCACGACCATAGGACGATAAGGGGCAAGAGAGAGATTGTTGGCTAGCAGCTCGCCATCTAACGTGCCTCGTCCAAGCGGGTCATTGAGCGACAGGTTAAGCCTTAAATCGCCCGCTTCAGAGAACGATAGGACTATGTTGGTATCCGCCTGTGCCTGGTTCGCCTGAAGGTTTGCATCCAGATTAATAACCGGCAGTTGAACAGGCTGCCCATAATCGTTGATCGCGGTAATCGCAAGCTCACTAAGCACTTGAACATCGGCCTGCCAGCGTGCGCCTCCTTGGCGCCAATCAACGACCATGTCCGCCGTTGTATCCCCCTCGAACGACCACTCTTCAGGTAAGAAAGGTTCGAGCATCTCCATAGGCACTTCGCGTACGGTTAATACCGCACGCCCCTGGTCGGGGGAAGCATTGATCGGTTCCTGAGAGCAGACCAGACCGCCCTCTTCACGCCGTAAGCAGAAAGGCGACAGGCGTGCCTGCCCATTAGCCAGGTTGTAACTCAAATCAAGCGGCGCCTCCAGACGAATATTGCCCGCTTCTGAGTCAATTTCCAGAGGAGTTAGCCGGCCTTGATACTGCTGACCCTGTTGATTGAATCGCCCGTCCAGCGCTAATAGGGCTCGGCTAAGGGGGCTATCAGGCTGTCCCTGCACATTCACTTCCAGACGGTGTTGAGACAGCCGCCCTGTCAAATTCAGGTCGGCAGAGGATAGCCGTTGGCCGCCTGCAAGAATTTCCTGCAGGCCAAGCTGAATATCTAGCCTTGGGTCTTCAAGCCCCTGCACATTGGCATTCATCGATAGCCGTTCTACGCGGTTATCCGCAAAGCGCAGGTCGCGCCCCGATAGATCGGCAAGCAGCGCTGGTTGCTCGAAGCTACCGCTTGCCTGTAGATTGCCGGTTAAAGTACCCGCCAAGTCAGGCGATAAGGTACTTAACTCCCGCAGGTCTATGTCGGCATTTAATGACATTGTCTGCTCGCTAAGCTGCCCTGACGCTTGAAGACGGTTATTCCCCTGAGTGAATAACAGCTCGTGGATATCCACTTCTAAATTGCTGTTAGCGTCAAGCGCTGCCTGCAGCGTTAATGGGTAATCGCGCAGCTCACCTTCAATGTCGATATCCGCGATGCTAACGGACCACAGATCACCTAGCTGGCGCACGTTCAGATCAATATCGCCGGTTAAATTGCCGTCCATCTGATCAACAAAGTGGGCCGGATCAAATCGATCAAGGCGTATGCGGGTATCAATGGTTAGAGGAGCCAGCCAATCGATGCGCCCTTCACTACGCAGCGTGCTTTCCTCGACTTGTAGCGCTAAAGGGGCCCAGCGGAAATGGCTAAAGTCGCCATCGCCGTTAAGCGTTATCTGGGTAGGCGGCAACTGTGGCCCTTGTGCCTGAAGGCTGACCTCGGCACGGTAGGCTTCCAGGCTACCCGCAACCGTCAGGTCAACCGCTTCCACCACGTAGGGTTCATTGGTATTTTCGCCCTCCGTCTGTGGCTCCTCCGTTAGCGGCCATTGCAAGCGCTCGCTTTGTAGGCGAACCTGAAAGGGTAAATCCGGTGCCAAGGCATCTATTTGCGCATTAAGAGAGGCAGCTACCACGCCTGCAGCATTCAGCTCAGCCTGCAGGTTATTGAGTGGCCCGGAAAGGTCGAGCACAAGCGTTTCGCCACTTAACGCGGGGAATAACTCGGGCAGAAACAGCTCAGCATTTAACTGCGCTTCTAACGGATAATTGCCCGTCAGGTTAGCGTTACCCACAAGCGTTGCCTGAACATCGTCAGTCACTACTTCGAAGGTGTCGATTGCCACTTGGCTTTCCTGGGTGCTGCCCGCTAGCTGTAGCCGCTCAATAGAGTATTCGAAGGCACCTTCAAAATTTACATCGGTGACGGTCAGGTCGCTAACCTCCACATCAACCGGCAGTACTATCTCAGGTAAGGTAATCGGCTCGCGCGCGGCTAAACGCTCGTTGACAGGAACTGCTTGTGACGCATCTTCTTGGGGCTGGGTAATGGAAATAGCACCATCAATCCCTTCAGCGGTTAACGGCGTCTGCGTATCCTGAGTGAGCTGTACGCCAGACGATGGCGGTAAATAAACGTTTAGCTGATCGAGGCGAGTCGGTGCTAACGCCACCTGACTTTGTTCAGCGGTGGCCGAGGATTCAAACGATACCCAGTTGATATGCGTTCCATCCGCAAGCTGAACATCGACATTGTCTAGACGGACAGAGCGCAGCTCAATGGGAAAAGGCAAATGCAGCCTGAAGGGATCACCCGAATCCTGGGGCGGCTCTTCAGGCGTATCGCTGGCGCTTAAACGAATGTCTGCCCCATCAACCTGCAGGGTATCCAGACACAGTCGCCCTGAAAGCACGCAGTCATCGGCCCAGGCAAGCTCCAGGTCATCAATGACTACCCTGATATTGCCTAGCTCAAGGTGAAAGCCTTGTAGCGTGAATTGATCGAGAAGCGCCCCGTCCTGATGTTCAAATGAAAAATAGCCGCGCTGTTCCCCCTGAGAAAACAGTACCCCTGTTCCCCAGGGAGATAATGCTGTACCCAGCAGTACTGCGATTAAACCAAACAGCCAGAGTGGCAGCACGATAACCAGACGTACCAAGCTCCATATCAATAGCCACATACGATGGCGTGGTGAGTATTGATGGCGCGGCGTGGCGGTAGAAGATTCAACCTGGGACAAAGCGTGCTCCTAGAATTCCGGGCCGATGGAGAAATGCAGACGAAACGCATCTTCATGATCGAAGGGATGTGCTACGTCCAGGCGAATAGGCCCCACGGGCGATATCCAGCGGACGCCTACCCCGGCTCCGGTTTTTAAATCATTCGGCCCCCAGTTATCGAAAGCATCGCCGGTATCGATAAATGTAGCTCCCCACCAGTTTTCTCTAACACGGCGCTGGTACTCAAGGCTTGAGGTAATCATCTGTTGGCCGCCGCGTAGCCGACCATCGGCATTACGTGGAGAAAGGCTTTCATAAGAGTAGCCGCGCACGCTGCGATCACCGCCTGCAAAGAAACGCAGTGACGGTGGCAGTTTGGAAAAATCGTCGGTTTCAATCGCACCAATACTCAAGCGGGCAGAAAAGCGGTTGTCGTTGTTGATGGTGCGTATCCACTCCGTATCGCCTGTTACACGCGTAAACTTGGCGTCCGAGCCCCAGATTCTGTCCGAATATTCGACTGAAAGCTGCTGACGGTCGCCCCAGAGAGGAAACCGCTGCGGGCGGGTACGCGTACGCGACCATTGAATACCTGGGTAAAAGAGCCACACCTCGTCAGCCTCTCCGCCTTGGGTAAAGTCTTCATAGGTAGTCCGGAAATACAGCGTTTGTACCCAATCGTTTTCAAATTGCCAACGGCGAGCCACTTCAACAGAGCCTTCCAGCGACTGAGTGTCGCTATCGTCGATATTACGGATCCCGTACTGCAACCGGTAACTATCGCGCAGTGGATCTTCAAGCGGAATGTTGTATACCCCAGTGAAACGTTGCTCGGGCGCGGAGAGATAAAGGTCGTGATCAAGGCTGTGGCCTAAGCTGTTAATCCACGGCTGATGCCAGCTAAAACGCAAGCGTGGACCTACATCGGTTGCATAGCCGATACCCACTTCAAACTGATGGCGATCGGCAGGCTCAACGCTTACATCAATGGGTAGCGTAGTATTGTCACGCTTATTGATGTTCAGTACGCTTAACAAAGCTGCGCTGCTGATCAGTGGCCGCTGAGGTTGAGAGGCAGTGGCCTCGCTAAACCAGGGATCACCGCCCCCTGGAGGGGTAATAGTAAGTTCTTGGGCCGTTTCCAAGCGTGGGCGTACGGTAACGGACTTAAACCAACCGGTTTCTCCAAGGCGCTGATTATAAGTGGCCAATGATTCTGCCAGATAGGGATCATTTTCTTCAAAGGTTTGCATCTGCTGCAAACGGTCGGGATCGATATGGCTACCGGTAATATTTACCTTGCCAAACCGGTAACGGGTTCCGCTATCGAAATCCATATAAAGTCGGGCACTTTGCAGATAAGGGCGCACTTCCATACGTCGATCTGTAAAGCCCCAGTCAAAATAACCGCGCTCAATGGCAAGCCCTGCAAATTGGGTCCGTAAACGATCCCAGGGGGCATGACGCAACGGATCACCCTCGCTTAAGGGAAAATTATCCAAGGCTTCTTGAAAAGGCGGGTCGTCTTGAGCATCGCCTTCGATATTGATCGATAGCACTTCAATTTCAACACGCGGGCCAGGCTCAATCGTTAGCCTGATAGGTGGCGTAAGTTCAATGGTAATATCCGGCTCATAGTAACCAAAGACACGCAGGGCTTCTTGCGTGCGGCTACGTATCTCGGCTTCCAGGCGCACATCGGTATATTGCTCAGCGTCAATATTCTCCAGATATGCACTCACGTTTGCCTCAACATCGCCGTCGATGCCACTGATGTCGGCAGTGAGCGCCCATGCAGGCATCACACTCGCCGCGCATAGCGGTAATATGATAAAACAAGCCACCTGAGTGGCGGAACGCCATCGCCGTTGTCTTCCCATACATAAAATCCCTAATAAATCAGCGACTCAGAGCTGTTTTGTTACGTAACCTATTACCGAAGCATTTCTATTTGAGCACTAAACGCTAATTGAGCTTGGCGAATCTGGCGTATATCGCTTTCAAGAGCCGCTAAACGTTGACTCCACTGTTGTTCAAATGCTGCCATCTCTTCATTATTAGCCGAGGCTGACTCTAACTGTAGCGTATTTAGCTCAGTTTCTAGCATATTAAAGCGCTCATTCATGGCCTCATTCTGGGCATCCAGCCGCTCGTCTAACGTTTGGCTCAACTGGTTGGACTGCTCTTCAATTGAGGTTAGCTGTTGCGTTGTGGTCTGCTCCAGATAATTGACTTCTTCAACAAGATTCTGTCGCCCCGTCGTGCCCGCCTGCTCAAGCGCATCTAGCGAGCTACTCAGCGCCGCTAGTTGACTGTCGCGTAAGGCAGCCTGCTCCTGATATTGACTAAGGCGCTGTGAAAAGGTTGCCATGGTTTCACTGGAAGCTTGATCCTCATTATCAGTAAGCACGCCGTAAAGCTCTTCTCGAGTATTCGTCAAGGCTATAGAAAGCTGCTCTTGCTCTTGAAAAAGTGTCGACATCTGAGCTTGTACAAAGGTTATCGTATCTTGTACGTCAGTGTCACCCGACTCCAGCCGAGCATGAACATTAGATACCTCACCACTCACCCGATGAAGCTCGGATTGAAGACGCTCACGTTCTAACCACAGCCCAACCGAGGCGGCGGCGAGTAAAGCAAACAGCAGGAATATCCCAAGCCATAATGGCCACACAGCCGGGCCTTTACGGTGGCGTAAATGCTGGGCCGTTAAGCTTTGGTCCACATCGGGAACAATTCGCTGAGAAGGCGTCGAATTGGGCATGGCGTTTCCTCAAAAAGACGTAGGGTCGGCGCGACGACCAATACCACGGTACTTTAACCCGCAGCTGGCAACAAATGTAGGGTCGTAAATATTTCGCCCGTCTAACACTAACTTAGCACTAAGTAACGCGGCCAACCGATGCCAGTCTGGGTTCCAGTAGGGCTTCCACTCGGTCACAAGCATTAATGCATCGGCGCCTTCGCAGGCTTCATAAGGGTCCTGGTCGAACGTTTGCAGGTCTTCCCGATAGCCGACTTCCTGATGCAGGGCCGCCGTCGCCGCTGGGTCATGTAGCCTTACCTTAACGCCCTGTGCCCAGAGTGCTTCCAGAAGTGTCAATACGGGGGCGTGATCAATACGTGCCGTTCCGGGTTTAAATGCCGCCCCCCAAATAGCCACCGTTTTACCTTCAAGCTGGCCCTCAAAGTGGCTCCAAAGCTTGCGAAACAGGGTCTCTTTTTTCTGCTCGTTGATATCCATGACTTGTTCAAGCAGAGCAGAATAACGTCCGCTTTTGGATTGGACGTCTGCCAAGCGCATTAAATCGCGAGAGAAGTTAGGGCCGCCAAAGCCACAACCGGGGTATAAATATTCAAAACCAATGCGCGTATCGGCGCCCATGCCCTGACGTACATGTTCGACATCAACGCCTAACGTGTCTGCCAAACCGGCGATTTCATTCATATAGCTAATACGCGTGGCCAGCATGCCATTAATGGCCAGCTTAGTAAGTTCGGCTGCCCGGCGCGGCATAGGTTGAAACACTTCTTGGCGTCGATTAAAAGCACGCAAAAGCTCGCGTATTACATGTTCGCCCTGTGCGTCATCGCAACCCAGTAGCCAACGCGTTGGCCGAGTAAAGGAAGCCCAGGCGCGACCTTCTTCCAGCGTGTCAGGTAAGGCAACGCTGCTATGCTGGTCTTGCATTAAATCGTGTAAACGCTCCGTTTCACCCACCGGGAACGTTGAGTTATTGACTAGAACGGCGCCTTGCTGAACGTTGAGGTCTGGCTGCTGAAGTAGCGTGCTGGCCGCATTACGCTGGCTTGGGGAAAGTGCAAGCCAGATAACATCGGCGGGAGACGCCTGCGCTATATTATCAATAAGTTCCAGCGTACCATCGGTCAGGCCTTGCTCAATATGCGGCATTAATTCAGGTTCACGACGAAGCCAGTCAACTTGAGAAAGCACCGCCCAAGGGGCGCTTTCGTGGGGTAGCCACTGAACCTGATGGCCTACCCAGGCTAACGCAGCAGCAGCGGTCACAGCACTTAACTCGCTGCCATAAAGTAATACTCGCATTTACCAGACTCCTTGCGCGACGGAAAAGCGAGAAAGTATCGCCATGAAATTCATACAATGGTCCTTTTCATGCGTTCTGACCCAGGAGTGGTTAGAATGCCCATAATACTGAACGATTGAGTGGATACCACTCACCACTTGACGTCAACACCCAGGCTGGATGGAAAAAGTAATCATCCATTGCTGATTGAATATGGGAGCCAAACACATGCAAGCGACACCTCAGGATAGCACTGCTGGCCACTATCAAGGCAACGTCGATGCAGCGGAAGTTGCTAAATTTGAAGCACTTGCTAGCCGCTGGTGGGATCCTAAAAGCGAATTTAAACCGCTGCATGATATTAATCCACTGCGCCTGAACTTCATTGACGCTCGCGCGGGCCTTGCGGGCAAAAAGATACTGGATGTTGGCTGTGGCGGCGGCATCTTAAGTGAGTCCATGGCGCATCGCGGTGCCGATGTAACGGGTATCGACCTTGGCGAAGCACCGCTTGGCGTGGCCAGACTGCATGCTGAAGAGAGCGGCGTCTCTGTGGACTATCAACATATTAGCGTTGAAGCATTAGCGGCCCAGAAGCCGGGCCATTTTGATGTAGTGACCTGTATGGAAATGCTGGAGCACGTGCCCGACCCTGCCTCGGTTATCCGTGCTTGCTGTGCCTTGGTGCGCCCGGGTGGCTATGTATTTTTCTCCACGCTAAACCGTACGCCCAAGTCTTACGCCTTTGCGATTTTAGGCGCGGAATATGTCTTGAAGCTGCTGCCGCGTGGAACTCATGACTATGCCAAATTTATTCGCCCCTCAGAAATGGCCGCCTGGTCGCGTCAGGTTGGGTTAGAAGTGCGTGAGCAAACGGGATTGACTTATAACCCTCTTACTCGCCGCTACCGCTTGGTGTCTGATGACGTCTCGGTTAACTATATGATGTATTGCCGCAAGGTGAGCCAATAGATGTCGACCACTGCACCACTAGCCATTCTGTTTGATCTTGATGGCACGTTAGTCGATACCGCGCCCGACTTGGCACAGGCAACCAACGTATTGCGCGAGCATCACGGGCTGGCGCCGCTGCCCTATGAACAGATTCGCAGACAGGTTTCTAACGGAGGAAGCGCGCTGGTGACGCTGGCGCTGGGGCTTAAACTTGGGGCTCCTGAACACGATACGGCGCGTCAGTTTCTGCTGGATACCTATGAGCAAGCCGTAGCGGTACAGAGCCAGGTATTTGATCCGCTGAATCAATGGTTGATTGAATGGCATGGCAACCAGCGGCTATGGGGCATTGTTACCAACAAACCACGCCGCTATACCGAGCCGCTATTAGCCGCTTTGGCACTAGAGCCGGGTGCACTGCTGTGCGCGGATGATCTAAGTGTCAAAAAACCTGATCCTGAACCCTTATGGGAGGCAGCACGCCGTTTGGGAGTTGCACCTAATCAGTGCTGGTATGTCGGCGATCATGTGCGGGATATGCAGGCCGCAAAAGCCGCCGGAATGACGGCCGTTGCGGTGGGCTACGGTTACATTAGCGAAGAAGATGACTATCGTCAGTGGCCAGCGGATCTTTGGTTTGAAAAGTGCTCAACGCTAGTCGAAGCATTAAACGCATTCAACATCACGTCCTAAGAAGGCAAACGTAAGAAGGCCAACATCTGTTTAACCGCTGGGCTCATAAGATTTATGCGCGTGGCGGTTGAGCATCAAATTTCTGCCCGCTAATACCAGTACTCGCCGGCCCCATTAGCCATAAATAGGTAGGCATGATGTCTTCAGGGGTACGTAAGGTGTCGGGGTCTTCACCTGGATAGGCGCTTTGGCGCATTTGCGTACGTGTGGCTCCAGGGTTCAGCGTGTTGATACGTATATTAGCCTGACTTTCGAACTCATCGGCTATCACTTCCACAAACCCTTCTGTCGCAAACTTAGAAACCGAGTAGGCTCCCCAGTAGGCACGCCCTTTTCGCCCTACGCTTGATGATGTGAAAATAACCGAGGCATCCTGTGACTGCTGAAGCAGGGGTAACAGTGCCTGGGTCATCCAGATTGGTCCGTTAATGTTGACCTGCATGACCTGCTCCCATAACTCTGGGTCATACTGTTCAAACGGTGTAATACGACCTAGGAGCCCCGCGTTATGCAGCAGCCCATCCAAACGGCCAAATTCCTTATCGAGCGTGCTTGCCATATCGTGAAAGTCATCAAGCGTAGCACCTTCGAAATTAAGCGGAAAAATAGCCGGCTGTGGCCCCCCCGCCGCTTCTATTTCGTCATAAACCCGCTCTAACTTTTCGATGGTGCGACCCAGTAAAATCACGGTTGCCCCATGGCGTGCATAGCTTAACGCTGCCGTACGGCCAATCCCATCACCGGCCCCGGTTACCAGTATGATGCGGTTCTCAAGCAAATCAGGCGATGCTTGATAGTCGATTTTGCAGCTCATGATACGTCCTAACCAACTTAAAATGCGTTGTTACCCAGCCGACTGACGAAGAAAATCACTCGCCAATCCTGCTGCACTACTTTGCGGGTAATCATCACGCACTTGCTCTAACAGCTCGCGACTACGTTCTGCCTCGCCCTGACGCGCTTTTACCAAGCCAAGTTTATACAGTGCATCAGGCACTTTGCTACTGCTACTGAAGTCTGAGATGACACGGCTAAAGGACGCATCAGCGTCGCTTAGCTGGCCTTCGGCGGCATAGAGCTCACCCAGCCAATAATAGCCGTTAGACGCCAGACTGCTGTCAGCATGAGTGGTGACGAAGCCTTCAAAGGCTTTAATTGCTTCGTCAAAGCGACGTGCCTGAACGTGAGCAAACGCCGCCTGATAGTCCGATTGGGCATCTTCGCTGACGTTACGCGCAGAAGGCGCATTGACCACTTCCTGCGCCGCTTCCGGCTCTACCTGAGGAGTCGCCTGCTCAATTTGAGTCGGGCCGCTGTTCATCAGGCGATCTTCGATATCCAGATACTGCTGCTGGGATTGACGCTTCAATTGCTCAAGCTGGTGACGCAGCTCTTCAATCTGCCCACGCAGCTGCTGGATTTCCTGCTGGTGCTCTTCTACTTGATTAAACAGTACAAGATTACCGCCGGCAGATTCCTGACGCTGGGTCTGCTGATAGAAGCCGCTTGAGCTACCGGAAGAAAGATCTTGAACGAGCGGCTGTTGGGCAACCGCCGCGAGTGGCAATACGGACAGCGGGAGCACTAAGGCTCCCGCACCGCACAGCCTCTCAAA
This sequence comes from Halomonas sp. AOP7-B1-5, assembly GCF_052353045.1. NCBI lineage: Bacteria > Pseudomonadati > Pseudomonadota > Gammaproteobacteria > Oceanospirillales > Halomonadaceae > Halomonas > Halomonas sp. AOP7-B1-5. The sequence goes on from NZ_JBQTDC010000005.1 coordinate 36,977, forward strand.
ATAGCGTTTGAGACTGTGATTCATGACAACTCCGTAGATAACATCGGCGTGCCCTAAGGCACGCCAACGGAATCAGTAATTAAATACAACGCGACGGTTCTGGGAGTAAGCGCTTTCGCTTTGGCCGCTAGCTGCAGGACGCTCTTCACCATAGCTCACAACGCTCATTTGCGAGTTGGAAACGCCCTGAATGTTCAGGAAACGCTGAACGGCACGGGCACGACGCTCACCTAGCGCCATGTTGTATTCACGGGTACCGCGCTCATCGGTATGACCATGTAATACAACTTGTGCATTCGGGTTGGCACGCAGATAACGCGCATGGGCCATTACGGCAGACTCGTATTCGCTTTTGATAGTGTCGCGGTCGTAATCGAAGTAAATGGTACGTACTTCAGGGATACGAGAATCAGCTTGCTGACCAGCACCTGAGCCAGAACCCGTAGTAGAACCATACTGACCACCTGTACCAGCGCCCGAGGTGCCTGCACCCATGCTGCTGCCATCTTGGCTTCCGTAAGAATCACCATCTTGGGTTCCGCCGGTGCTGGAACAGCCAGCGATAACTACGATAGATAACGCGACTGCCAATGAGCGAACCAACGGTTTAAGTTGCATAATCAGACTCCTTGCCTGAAAGAAATTAACACTATCAATCATTAGTTTAAAAACGGCGACCATGCAGGATCCCGCACATCGCCTTGTGCTGCAGGAAGCCGGAATGACGACCGCCCATCGGCAGAAACGGCACTCAGCACCCCGTTGTTACCCTGTTGGGTAGCGAAGATTACCATGGTCCCGTTCGGCGCAACACTAGGAGATTCATCTCTTGTTGAATCACTTAGTACCACAAGCCGTCCGCCGTCTAAATCCTGACGAGCCACCTGATATCCACGGCTGGAACGGTGGACCAAAAAGATTTGATCGCCATCGGGAGAATAGCGTGCTCGAGCGTTGTAGTTGCCGGTAAACGTTAGGCGTTTTGTCTCACCGCTGCCTAGTGAATACTGGTAAATCTGCGGGCCACCACTGCGATCAGAGGTGAACAGCAGGCTACGACCATCGGGCGACCAAGCGGGCTCGGTATCGATGCTGTTGCTGTTGGTAAGACGTTCCACTGAGCGATTGCCAATATCCATGATGTAAATCTCAGGCTGGCCATCTTTGGATAAGGACATCGCAATACGACGGCCATCCGGCGACCACGTCGGCGCGCCGTTGATACCATCAAACGATGTTGCCATTACACGCTGGCCGGTGGCGACATCCTGAATATAAATCGCTGGACGCTCAGTTTCAAAGGAAACATAGGCAAGTTTGCGGCCGTCCGGCGACCAGGAAGGTGACATGATAGGCTGATCAGAGGTTAATACCTGCTGGCTATTACGCCCGTCTGCATCGGCTACGTAGAGCCCGAACTGCATATTGTCGCCAAGCCCTTGAGCCGTTACATAGGCGATGCTGGTAGAAAAAGCGCCGCGAATATCGGTAATCGCTTCAAATATCTGGTCGCTGATGTAGTGAGCCGCACCACGCAGGTCATTGGCATTGGCCGTAACGCTTTCACCAATCATACGGCGCTGGCCACTGATATCCATCAGGTCAAACTGAAGCTGATAGCCACTACCTGTCTGCTCAGCGCGACCTACCACTAGATAACGCACATCGAGCGAACGCCAGGTGCCGAACTCAACGTCATCGGCTTGGCTGGGCTTTTCAAACATGGCACTACGCTCTAGCGGTTCAAATAGACCGCTACGCTCCAAGTCATCCTGAATAATCTGAGCGATATCTTCGGACATCCCCTCATTGCCGGCAAAAGGCACCACGCCAATAGGCAAGGCCTGATCGCTGCCTCGCGTAATTTCAATGGTCAAGTTTGCGTTTGCAAAACTACTGAAAGCTATCAGTAAGCAGAATAACCAAAATTTCTTAAACAATTTAGTTTGCATCAACGGACTCCCCCTGGGGAAAAGTTCAAAGTAATTCTTGGGCGTATTTCGCGCTGCTGCGCTTCTGACAGTTGAAGTAGCTCGGAATAAGGAGCCGCTTGTTCAATAGCTTGAATGGCTGACTGATCAAACGCACTATCACCACTTGAAGTCGCTATAGTTGCTAGTAATACCTCCCCTGATGGACCTAAACGAACATTTACTATCGCCCGCATTCCATCGCTAGCCCCACCAGGGATGATCCAAGCTTGCTCAACTGCACGGCGCATTATATTGCTGAAATTATTTACAGCCTGCTGCGCTTGTTGCGCATTTGCCGCGGCCTCCGCTTCACCGGCTAGCTGACGCTGCATGGCGGCTTCCGCTGCTTCCGCTGCCTGGCGTTGACGTTCAGCTTCTTCACGTGCGCGCCGCTCTTCGGCCTCCCGCTCACGCTGTGCTTCTGCTTCACGTTGACGTGCGGCTTCTGCTTCTGCTTCGGCCTCTGCTTCAGCGGCAGCTTTGGCCTCTGCTTCAGCGGCAGCTTTGGCCTCTGCTTCAGCGGCAGCTTTGGCTTCTGCTTCAGCGGCAGCTTTGGCTTCTGCTTCAGCGGCGGCTTTGGCTTCTGCTTCAGCGGCGGCTTTGGCTTCTGCTTCAGCGGCGGCTTTGGCTTCTGCTTCAGCGGCGGCTTTGGCTTCTGCTTCAGCGGCGGCTTTGGCTTCTGCTTCGGCGGCCGCTTGCGCTTCTGCCTCTGCAGCGGCTTGCGCTTCTGCCTCTGCCTCTGCCTCTGCCTGTTCACGAGCCTGCTGGACTTCAGCTTCGCGAGCCTGCGCTTGTGCCGCCTGCTCCTGAGCTAGGCGTTCGGCTTCCTCAGCGCGTCGTTGAGCTTCGGCTTCGGCAGCCTCTTGCGCTTGCTCTAATGCTTGCGCCTGCGCTTCGGCTTCACGACGAGCGGCTTCTTCAGCCGCTTGCTGTTCGGCCGCCTGGTTATCCGGCTCCGGCTCAGCTGCCTCGGGCTCGCTTACGCTAGGCTCGGCCGTTGGCTCCGTTGCGCTATTCATCGCCGCTTGCTGCTCGGTTGCTTGCTGAGCCTGGTCGGTAAACGTTTCTGTACTGACCAGCGTTGCTTGTACGATGGAGGAAGAGTCCGGTTCTGCCGTTGAGCTGGGCCAATTAATAAAACTAAAAACAATAATAGCCAAATGCACGCCCACCGCGAGTACGGTTGGCAACTTATAGCCAACATCCTGCGGGTCGCGCGGCGTATCAGCGGTCACTTGCGTCTTGCCCTTACCCATCTTGCGGCGGCTCTGAAAGCAATCCTACATTTTCAACGCCGGAACGCTGTAGCGTGCTCATTAGCAAAACGATCTGGCCATACTGCACGTTACGGTCACCGCGCACCATGACAGGCGTGCCCGGGCGACGTTGTAGAATCGCCCCGACGCGTTCCGACATCTGCTCAAGTGAAACTGAGGTTGAGTCTTCGCCCAGGGTAATGAAATACCCGCCTTCGCGATCAACCGAGATAATGATGGGATCACTATCCTGGGTATCTATCGGCTGCGATGAGACCTGCGGCAGATCGACCTGAACGCCTTGAGTCAGCATAGGGGCAGTAATCATAAAAATGACCAGCAGCACCAACATAACGTCGATAAAGGGGACGACGTTAATCTCCCCCATCGGTTTATTCTTGCCGCTACGGTTGAAAGGACCTTGCATGGCGAACTCCCTTAACTGGCGCTAGGCTTGCCGTCGCGGCCTTGCAGGTTACGGTGCAAGATGGCGTGAAACTCTTCGGCGAAGTCTTCATATTTACCGAGTAAGCGAGACGCATTGTTGGAAAGACGGTTATAGAAAATAACCGCAGGAATCGCGGCAAAAAGCCCCATGGCGGTGGCAATCAAGGCCTCGGCAATCCAGGGCGCGACCGTTGCCAGGGTTGCTTGCTGCGTCATGGAAAGGGATTGGAAAGAACCCATGATGCCCCATACGGTGCCGAAGAGGCCGATGTAGGGGCTTGCAGATGCGACCGTGGCGAGAAACACCAGATGCTGCGTTAGACGATCCTCTTCACGAGACCACGCCACGCGCATACTACGCTGTACGCCTTCAAGCACCGTATCGGCGTTGCGGGTTTTAGGCATCAGGCGATTGAATTCACGAAAACCCGCCTGAAAGATATGCTCAGCGCCGTGGCGCGGGTCATCAGCAGGAATTTCCCGGTATAGCTCATTCAAGTCGACACCTGACCAGAACGACTCTTCGAACTGGTTATACTCCTGCTTAGCTCGGCGCAAGGCGATACTGCGCTGAAAGATGACTACCCAAGACAGGATTGACCCCACCACCAGTAGTAGCATCACCAGCTGCACAACAACGCTGGCATTCATTATAAGGTGCGGGATGGACATGGTGTTATCGTTCACAGGTGCCCTCATCAATCAATTAAGTCGGTAATACCCGACAAAGTAGTGGTTTCCAGGTTACGAAACCGTGGTTGCTGTTTGTAGACCTGTTTTAAATGCAGCGGGCCACGCTTTGGGCCGCATGCGTTCTGCACTTAGGCAGGCTATCTCGACTGTCGCACTGCAAAGGAGTTCCTCTCCCCGCATTACACGTTGCTCAAACGTTACCCGGCAGCGGCCTATTTCGGTGATATGTGCCGTGACGTCGACCACGTCATCGAGACGCGCCGGTTTCGCATAGTGACAGGCTAAGCGATATACCACTAGCTGTGTACCTTCGTCTAGTAACGTTTGCTGATCAAGACCTTGCTCACGTAGCCATTCACTGCGCGCGCGCTCCATAAACTTCAGATAGTTAACGTAGTAGACAATGCCACCGGCATCAGTATCTTCCATATAAACACGTACGGGCAGCGAGCGCGAAATACTCATGGGCGTCGCTCTCCTTCCATATCAACAGAGTGCTCATTGGGAACGCGGTTAAAATGCAGCCAAGCCTGACGCGTGACGGTACGCCCGCGGGGCGTGCGCATCATTAGGCCTTGCTGGATAAGGTAGGGCTCGATAACGTCTTCGATGGTATTACGTTCCTCACCTATGGCCGCGGAGAGTGAGTCAACACCTACCGGACCGCCCTCGAACTTATCAATCATTGCAAGCAGCAGGCGCCTGTCCATGTGATCCAGGCCATAGTGATCCACGTTGAGCATATTCAGCGCAGCATCAGCCAGGGAAACATCCACCGTGCCGTTGCCTTTCATTTCTGCATAGTCGCGCACCCGGCGCAGCAAGCGATTGGCGATACGCGGCGTGCCCCGAGAGCGGCGGGCAATTTCGATAGCGCCCTCAGCGCTGGTTTCCACCCCCAGCAAGCGCGCTGAGCGAGTGACGATTTCGGTCAGCTCTTCGAGATTATAAAATTCCAGCCGTTGAACGATGCCAAATCGATCGCGTAACGGCGATGTCAAAAGCCCTGCCCGGGTTGTTGCACCCACCAGCGTGAAGCGAGGCAAGTCCAGTTTGATCGACCGAGCCGCCGGGCCTTCGCCAATCATGATATCGAGCTGAAAATCCTCCATGGCCGGATAGAGCACTTCTTCAATCGCAGGAGATAAGCGGTGAATCTCGTCAATAAACAGCACGTCACCGGGCTCAAGGTTGGTCAGCATGGCTGCCAAATCCCCTGCCCGCTCGAGCACGGGCCCTGACGTTGACTTGAGTCCGACGCCCATTTCGGTAGCGATAATATTGGCAAGCGTCGTTTTACCCAGCCCTGGTGGGCCAAACACCAGGGTATGGTCGAGACTCTCTTCGCGAAGCCGGGCCGCGCCAATAAATATTTCAAGCTGCTCGCGAACCCTCGGCTGGCCGATATAGTCATCAAGTCGCTTGGGACGAATGGCATAATCAATTCGCCCTTCTCCCTGCTCTGGTTCAGCCGCTATCAACCGGTCATGTTCTAACATAGATGCTCTTCTTGAATACTGTCTTAAATACCTGGCAATCTGCTTACTCTGGGTTACTGCAAAACGACGGGGTAGCTCAGCCGCTCATTCGCTGTGTTAATGCTGCCTTGATCAAGGCCTCTGTCGATTGCTTGGGGTCAAGATCTGCCAGCATTTTGCTGGCTTCGGTTAGCTTGTAACCTAGGCTTACGAGCGCGGACTCAGCGTCGGCCAAGCTATTGCGGGTAGGTCGCCCGTTGGTAGCTTCAAGGGGAAGCGGCGAATCAGAGCCATGCTCCCACTCGGGGAAACGATCGCGCATTTCAATAATAAGCCGTTCGGCCGTTTTCTTGCCGACACCAGGCAGCTTGGTTAGCGCTTTGCTGTCATCATCACGAACACAGCGCATAAACGCGTCTTCATCCATGCCGGACAAAATAGCCAGAGCCAGTTTAGGGCCAACGCCGTTAACCTTGATGAGGGCTCGAAACAGCGCCCGCTCATGCTCACGCGCAAACCCGTAAAGCAGGTGAGCATCGTCTCGAATGGTTAAGTGGGTATAAAGCGATGCTTTCTCACCCAATGCCGGTAGCGAAACAAGCGTATTCATTGAGGTCTCAAGCTCGTACCCCACGCCCTGGACATCAATTACAATCCAAGGCGGTTGTTTTTCCAGCAGATAGCCACTCAGACGTCCGATCATAAATACGCTCGCGATAGTAAAAACAGGCGTTTACTATAATGCTACTCTGTACAAGTGACCAGTAGTGGTTAAAGACGCCAACGCCCGGTTGAGGCACGCCGGCTTCGCCCACTGGAAGCGCTGGGAAGCCTATTGCCCGTATAGGAGTGGGTTAACGCAATAGCTAATGCATCAGCAGCATCGGCTTGCGGCGTGGCGGAAAGTTTTAATAGTGCAGTAACCATATGCTGCACCTGCAGTTTATCCGCACCGCCATGCCCCGTTACGGCTTCTTTAATGCGTCGCGCCGCGTATTCCGCCACGCTTAATCCGTGGTTGGCCATACATACCAGGGCCGCGCCCCGGGCTTGGCCAAGCTTAAGTGCTGAATCAACATTTTTAGCCAAGAATACGCGTTCAATGGCAGTGTCCGTCGGTTTGTATAAACCCACCACTTCGCTTAGCCCCGCATATATTTGCGCCAAACGCTGCTCCAGCGGCCCGTCTGATGTACGAATACAGCCGCTGGCCACATAGGTGGGCTTCACCCCGACCATATCAATGACACCGTAACCGGTAATTCGGGAACCAGGATCGATACCCAGAATGCGCACCGGTAACGCAGTGCGTGTTTCGTCCATATACGTTTACTCGTGCTATGCGACAAAGCCCTAGGCGACAAAAGCGCTGATGCAAAAACACCGACGCCAGAGCGTCGGTGTTTTTAGTCAGCTTACGATCGAAAGCCTGTCTATTAGAGGGTTCTATCTCAAGAACCATCCCAAGGGCTGTCTCAAGGGCTATCGATTTACTCGCCAGCCGTTTCAGGTTTGGCTTTTTGACGTAAGCGGATATTGAGATCTTTTAGCTGATCAGGGCTAACCTCACCCGGTGCGTCGGTCATCAAGCAGGCCGCGCTTTGCGTTTTCGGGAAAGCGATAACTTCACGGATAGTCTTGGCACCAACCATCAGCATGACCAGGCGGTCCAGGCCGAATGCCAAGCCGCCATGGGGCGGCGCGCCGTACTGAAGCGCGTCCAGCAAGAAGCCAAACTTCTCTTGCGCTTCTTCTTCACCGATACCCAGAATTTCAAACACGGTGCTCTGCATGGTTTGATTGTGGATACGGATAGAACCGCCGCCAAGCTCGGTACCGTTCAACACCATATCGTAGGCACGCGATAAAGCTTTGGCCGGGTCGGCCTTGAGCTCTTCCGGCGAGCAGGAAGGCGCAGTGAACGGATGGTGTAACGGGCTCAAACGACCGTTATCATCGGCTTCGAACATCGGGAAATCGACGACCCACAGCGGCGCCCAAGCTTGTGTGTAGAGATCCAGATCTGCACCCAATTTGACGCGCAGCGCGCCAATGGCTTCATTGACGATGCGCGTTTTGTCGGCACCGAAGAAGATGATATCGCCATCTTCTGCGCCAAGACGGTCAAGCAGCTCTTCAACGATATTTTCCATGAACTTGACGATAGGCGACTGAAGCCCTTCAAGCCCTTTAGCACGCTCGTTGACCTTGATCCAGGCCAGTCCTTTCGCGCCGTAGATACCCACGAACTTGGTATATTCGTCGATCTCTTTACGCGAAAGCTTGGCACCGCCCGGTACCTTGAGCGCGGCCACTCGGCCATCTTCAGCACTGGCCGGGCCTGAGAATACTTTGAAGTCGACCTGCTTCATCAGATCGTCAACGTCGGTCAGTTCAAGCGGAATACGTAGATCCGGCTTGTCTGAACCAAAGCGGTCCATGGCTTCTTGCCAGGTCATGCGCGGAAATTCGGGAAGTTCAACGCTGAGCACTTCCTGGAAGAGCTGACGAATCATGGCTTCGGTAATGCCCATGATGTCGTCTTCTTCAACGAAAGAGGCTTCGATATCAATCTGAGTGAATTCAGGCTGACGATCGGCGCGTAGGTCTTCGTCACGGAAGCACTTGGCAATTTGATAGTAACGGTCAAAACCCGCCACCATTAATAGCTGCTTGAAGAGCTGCGGTGACTGAGGCAGTGCAAAGAAGCTGCCCGCATGGGTGCGGCTAGGCACCAGATAGTCACGGGCGCCTTCGGGCGTCGCGCGCGTAAGGATTGGCGTTTCGATATCCAAAAAGCCCTGGTTTTCCAGGAACGCACGCACGGTATGCGAAATACGCGAACGTAGACGCAGTTTCTCGATCATGTCTGGGCGACGCAGATCAATATAGCGGTGCTTCAGGCGAACTTCTTCACCTACTTTGCCATGTTCGTCAAGCTGGAACGGCGGTGTGGAAGCGGTGTTCAGCACTTCAACGTCTTTGGCCAATACCTCAATCATCCCGGTGGGCATGTTGGGGTTCTGGGTGCCTTCCGGACGCAGTCTGACACGACCCGTAATACGCAGCACATATTCGCCGCGGGCACGGTCGGCAGTTGCAAACGCTTCGGCAGTATCCGGGTCTACCACAAACTGAGCGATACCATCGCGGTCACGCATATCGAGGAAAATAACCCCACCGTGGTCGCGACGACGATGTACCCATCCGCAAACGGTGACCGTTTGATCCACCAATGTCTCGTTTAGCTGGCCGCAATAATGGCTGCGCATGTCAAATCCTGTTCTGTTTCGTGGCAAATAAAGTGTCGCGGGCCAGGCTGGCCCAGGCAACCGCAGTTAGGCCGCAGTGCCTGTAGACTTGGAAGTAGTGTCGCTTTTAGCGCTGTCTTTACCCGCCGTGCCTTTGGCATCGGCGACTAAGTTCTTTTTACTTCCCGTTTTAAAATCGGTTTCATACCAACCACCGCCCGCTAGGCGGAACCCTGCTGCGGATACGAGCCGCTCAAGGTCATTACGGTTGCACGCAGGACACTCTTTTAACGGGTCTGCGCTGATTTTCTGTAATTTTTCCATGCGATGGCCGCAGGCCTTGCACTCATATTCATAGATAGGCATGTTGATGACTCCTAAAAAGCTCAACGACGACAGGATATTGGCGAATATAAACACAGCCAGCTGCGAATATTTGGCCTGCCGAGATAAAATCCAAGGCTGCGGTTGATAAAGCGACAATATTATACCCTTTTGTGCCCCCTGCCGAGCAAGGTTAACTAGCCCCCGGCACTTAACTGGAGAGAATAAAATGCCTAACGCAGTAATGTTAGATGCTAAAAGCCTTGGACCCCAGATTGATTTAAGCGCTATCCGTGACGCGGTTACGCATCTTGAAGTATTTGATCAAAGCACCACCCAACAGGCAAAAGAACGCCTGGCCAATGCTGAAATCGCGCTGGTTAATAAAGTAGTGCTAGATGCTGAAACCTTAAAACAGCTGCCGTCACTGCGCTTGATTTGTGTGATGGCCACTGGACTTAACAATATCGACCTTGAGGCGGCTAAAGCACAAAAGATCAGCGTTAAGAATGTAACGGCGTATGGCACGGCCAGTGTGTCCCAGCATACGCTGATGTTGATGCTGGCCCTGGCTAACCGGCTTCCGAAATATCAGCAGGAGGTAGCAAATGGCGCCTGGCAGCGCAGCGACTTTTTCTGCCTTCAGGACCACCCCACTCTGCAGCTGGCAGGCAAACGCCTGGTGATGGTTGGCCAGGGCGAACTGGGTACGGAAGTCGCACGTTTGGCAGAAGCGTTTGGCATGCAGGTAAGCTTTGCAGCACGTCCTGGCAATGAGGCAAATGATTCACGCCCTTCACTGGATGATTTACTGCCCGAGGCGGATATCATCAGCCTACACTGCCCGCTAAATGCCGATACGCAGCACCTAATTGATCAAAAGCGCTTAGCAGTGGCTAAACCGTCACTACTACTGGTTAACTGCGCTCGTGGCGGTATTATCGATGAAGTGGCTGCCCTTGAAGCATTACGTCAAGGCAGCATTGGCGGATTAGCCGTTGATGTGCTGCCCGTAGAGCCGCCGAGAGAGGGGCATCCACTATTGGACGCGTTAGAAGAGCCTCTTAACCTGATCGTGACGCCGCATAACGCATGGATAACGCCGGAAGCGCGACAAAATATTATCGCGCTTACGGCGGAGAACATTACTCAGTGGAAGCGTGGCGAGTAATCGTGAAATGGTTAATTAATGCATTGAGAAGTGCTCAGGCACTGAACTAGCGTCCACTGCCTCGCATTCAATATGGGTTACCCGCGCTTGCGCGGGCCCCTTCCAAAGCCACTCACTAAGCGCTTTAACCTTTTCGCTATCGCCACACATGAGCACCTCAACCCGACCGTCGGCCAGGTTTTTGGCATGGCCGGTTATCTTGGACTGCAACGCCTGTTCCTGGGTGGCGTAGCGATAGCCAACACCTTGTACTTTTCCTGAAACAAACGCGCGCAGGCAACAGGCTTTCATCACCGTTCACCGGTATCTTGTACGTGGTCTTTGTGGACATGGTCTTTGTGAACATGGTCTTTGTGAACGTGGCCTTTAGGCTCTAGCGGCTCAACGCCCAGCAGCTCGTGCTTAACCAGCACCGCACTATTGCGCGGAATCAGCTTTCTGCCCCGACGTAGTAAAAGAGAACGCGTAAACGCAGCACCGAATAATAAAATAAGCGACGAGTAATAAACCCATAGCAATACCATTACGACTGAGCCGGCGGCTCCATAGGTCGACGCCGTCGCGGTATACGCTAGATAAATCGCGATTAGCGTGCGGCCAATGGTAAATAAAACGGCAGTAACCACGGCGCCAATAAATACATCCTGCCATCCCAAGACCACATCAGGTAACACTTTGAAAATGGTCGCAAAGAGTAACGTCACTACCGCTAAAGAGATCAGTGATTCCACAATAGTGGTCAGATAACCGGCTAGCGGAAAAATATCGTTTGCGGCTTGCAGCATACCGCGTACCACTACGCCTAGAACCAACGAAACCAGTAAAATAAAACCGATTGAAAGAACCACGGTGAGCGATAGAAGCCTGGTTTTGACGAATATAAACATGCTATTGCTGGTAGGTTTCGCCGTCACCCCCCAGATAGTGTTTAGAGAAAACTGCATTTGTGCAAACACCGTGGTAGCACCGACTAAAAGCGCACCAAACCCCAATAGCGTTGGCAGTAAACCCGATTCTTCAATCCGCGACTGGGCTACGGCACCCTCAATTGCTGACGCTACATCCGTTCCTAAAGAGCCTTGCAACTGGGCGACAATTTGCCCTTGAGCAGCATCTTCACCCAACACTATGCCGATGACCGTCACGGCAATAATAATCGTAGGGGCCAAAGAAAAAAGTGTATAAAAGGCCAATGAACCTGCGTAGCTAAACGCATTACGCTCAAGCCATAGGGCTACAGCATCCTGTACTACCTTCCACCAAAAGATGAGGGTGCTTTTAATCATATTCATTCCCTTGAGCAATTTAATAGTTACTTTATGCGTAATAGTTTATCAGCATAGCGAATGCTGGCGCAGCGCGCAGTATTGATCACATTGCACGCTATAATCTTGCCCTCCATAATGGTCTTCTTATCAACCAAACGTTCAAGGAAGCAACATGGCCCCTGCCGCAACAAGCTCTAAGCCTGCTTACGCCTTCGATTGTTTGGTATTTATTGGTCGTTTTCAGCCTCCCCATCTGGGCCATTTAGCGATTATTCGCGAAGCATTAAAGCAGGCACGTCAGGTTATTGTACTGGTTGGCTCTGCTTGGCAGGCGCGTTCGCTGCGTAATCCATGGAGCTTTGATGAGCGTCAAACAATGATCCGTTCAGGATTTGATGACGCCGATAATCAGCGCTTGGAAATAAGCCCCTTGCTTGATGCGCTGTATAACGACGATGTATGGGTAAGGGATGTTCAGAGAAAAGTACGTGACCTAGCGGCTCCGGCCAATGCACGGCTGCCGCGAATCGGCTTGATTGGCGCAAGCCGAGGTCAATCAAGCTATTACCTTTCGCTCTTTCCCCAGTGGGAATCGGTGAGTGTACCGCTGGTTGAAGGCATTTCCGCAAGCCAAATCCGTGAACGGCTGTTCCGATCGCCCGGCTCCACCGGCGATTACCTAACCACGGGGGCTTACCACGACCTGCCGCCTGGAGTAGTGAATAGCGTCAGTGAGTTTTGCCAGGGAGAGGCTTACTATCAGCTACTAGAAGAGCAGCAATTGCTCGATCAGTATCGCCAAGCCTGGGCGCAAGCCCCCTATCCGCCTATTTTCGTCACTGTTAATGCCGTTGTGGTGCAATCAGGCCATGTGCTTTTAGTGCGCCGCACAGCGGCACCCGGCAAAGGTCTTCTCGCCTTACCTGGAGGGTTTATCAACCCCCATGAGCGGTTGCTGGATGCCTGTATGCGTGAACTTAGGGAACGGCTGCGCCTTAAAGTCCCCGAGCCCGTGCTGAAAGGTTCGCTGCGCGGGCAGCGTCTGTTTGACGAGCCACACCGCAGCTGGCGTGGCCGCACGCTGGCTGAAGCCTTTTACTTTGCGCTACGCCCAGACCAACAGCTGCCCCGCTTAAAACCTGTTAAAGGCGGCGACCATGCGCGCTGGGTCGCCTTGGCGGATTTAGAACCGGATAGCCTGTTTGAAGATCACTTCTTTATTATTCAGAATTTTCTTGGCTTGCCCGCGGATTTTAGCGCTCGGCCCTAATTCAGGCCCTAGCCGTTACGCCTGTAGAAAATCACGCGGTAGCTTCATCATCTGTCGCCAGAGCTTTTCGACGCCGGGCTTGTGAACAAGTGAGCAGCGATAAAGTCGGATCTCAAGCGGAATATCCCAGCTTTCATCGCCCGCTCTTACTAAACGGCCGCTTTTGAGCTCTTCACGTATACAGAAATCAGGAATCCAGGCAGCGCCAATGCCTTGAAGTACCATGCCCTTTAGCCCTTCTGCCATGGCTGTTTCATAAACTGTGCGCAATCTCATACGCAGTGGATCATTTTTCAGCAACATGCGCACACTTCGCCCCAAAAAAGCCCCTTGGGTATAAGCCAGATAGGGAATGGACGCATCACTGTGTAGCGAAAAGCAGGGCTTGCCCGTTTCATCCGGCAGTGAAACAGGTAGCATATTGACCTTGCCTATCGAAAATGACGGAAAAACTTCCGCATCCAGCTGCATGGTGGCAAAGGGGTCGTAATACGCCAGCATCAGGTCGCAGTTGCCTTCACGCAGCACATGAATAGCCTCCCCGACGTTCATGGCGACCAAGCGTGTGGGAAGCTCGCCCAGGCCTTTTTGAAGACGCGAGATCCAGGGAGGAAAAAAGCTGAGTGCCAATGAATGGGCCGCTACGATATCAAGCGCCTCATTGGCGATGGATAACCCCCGCAGATGGCTCAGAGACTCATTAAGTTGCTCAACTAGATTACGTGCGGTAACTAGGAATAACTGCCCTTCAGACGTGAGTCCTACCGGCGTAGTAGAACGATCAACCAGAGTAACGCCAATAGCCTGTTCCAACGCACGAATACGTCGGCTAAAGGCAGGTTGAGTGACATGCCGCTGACGTGCAGAAGCAGAAAAACTGCGTGTATTGGCCAGCGCGACAAAATCTTCTAACCATTTTGTTTCAAGATTCACCCAACACTCCTTTGCCCATCAAACATTTTGTAATTTGACCATTTACAGCGCCAACTACTGAACGGGTGACATTAGATAAGCCGCTCTTGAAACCACTTTTTTCCATAACGGACGCTGCTGTACTTCATCTATTGTGACACGCCGGCACTGGGCTAAATCCTGCTCCAGCATGGTGTGTACTTTCTCAGCAAATTCCGGGTTAGGAATAAAAGCAGTAATTTCGAAATTTAACCGAAACGAGCGGTTATCTAAGTTTACTGTACCCACGGTTGCTGCATCATTGTCGATAAGAATTACTTTTTGATGTAAAAAACCTGGAAGATAACGGTATATTTTAACACCTGCTTTTAACATGTCCGGTAAAAATGCAAAGGCTGAGAGAAACACAAGTAGATGGTCTGGGCGCTCGGGAATCATAACGCGTACATCTATACCGCGCATGGCCGCAAGGCGTAGCGCATCCTGTACGCCCTGGTCAGGGACAAAATAGGGGCTGGTAACCCACAGCCGATGCGTGGCGCTATGAATTAACTGCTGAATTAACAGGCTTGCTGTGTCTTGCCTGTCTGCAGGCCCTGAAGGAACAATAACTACGTGCTGATCATGATCAGGGTGGCTTTCCGCCTGCCAGTTTAAACTGGCTACCTCGCCTGTTGCCCAGTGCCAATCTTCCCAGAAAGCTTCCTGCAAGCCTAATACACTGGGCCCTTCCAGCATTAAATGTGTATCGCGCCAAGGCCCATGGCGTGGATGCTGGCCAAGGTACTCTATGCCGACATTGAACCCACCTAACCATCCACGCTTACCGTCTACAACGGCAACCTTACGGTGATTGCGGAAATTTAGCTGAAAGCGATGCTTAAAGCCTCTGGATGAACGAAAAGCGCTAACCTCTACTCCCTCAACGGATAAATCTTTAAGGTAACCTTCGCCCAGCTTACGGCTACCGATTTCATCGTAAAGAAAATACACCCGCACACCGCGGCGAGCGGCGTCAACAAGATGCTTCTGCAGGCGACGTCCCAGCGCATCGTCGCGGACAATAAAAAACTGCAGCAATAAGTAGTGCTCTGCCCTGTCGATCCCTTCAAACAGGCTGTCAAAGGTAGCATCACCATCAATCAGCAATGTGGCGTTATTGCCCCGTGTTAGCGGCATCATTGCTAACTGCTCAACGGCTTGAGTATCCGAGTTGGTAGGCGGCGCTAAAAAAGGTAACGCGCTTTCTTGATAGCGGGCCAATACACGCCTAAGGACGGTATCGCGTTCGCCACGGGCCATGACATAGCCATAAAAACGCGGACGCCCAAAAAACCAGTACGCCGGCAGCGCTACATAGGGAAAGGTAAGCAGAGAGATAATCCAGGCTACAGCGCCTTGCGATGTCCGACTCGACATTAACGCCATCACGGCCGATACAATCCCTAACAGGTGTATCAGCATAATGCCTGTCCCTAGCAGCCAAGAGGCCATACCCACTACTCCCTAAACGTATCGGTATATCTATCAAACGCGTTTTGGTTATTTGAGGTTTATGTACAAAAGCCCCGTATGAACGGGGCTCCTGTGAATTAATAACCAATCACAGCACAGACTGCGTTATGCGGTTTGAGCAATAATCTCCTTCCACTTGGCAGGCCCGGTCTGATGAACGGAGGTACCCAGGCTGTCTACAGCAACCGTTACGGGCATATCTTCGACTTCAAACTCGTAGATAGCTTCCATGCCTAAATCTTCAAATCCCACCACGCGGGATTTCTTGATAGCTTGGGCCACTAAGTACGCCGAACCACCTACTGCCATTAGATAAACCGCTTCGTTATCACGAATAGCGTTGATCGCTTCCAGGCCACGTTCAGCCTTGCCTACCATGCCTAAAAGCCCTGTCTCTTCGAGCATGGTACGGGTGAACTTATCCATCCGGGTTGCCGTGGTCGGGCCAGCAGGACCCACAACTTCGTCACCAATCGGATCAACCGGGCCAACGTAGTAAATAAACCGACCTTTCATATCGACGGGCAGCGGCTCACCTTTAGCGATCATATCGACCATGCGCTTATGGGCAGCATCACGTCCTGTCAGCAGCTTGCCGTTAAGCAGAAGCGTGTCGCCCGGCTGCCAGGTTTTAACCTCTTCAGGCGTGACGGTATCCAGATTCACGCGCTTGACGTTAGCCCCCGCTTCACGGGTGATTTCCGGCCAATCTTCCAATTTAGGTGGCGTTAATGCTGCCGGGCCTGAACCGTCAAGCGTAAAATGCGCATGGCGAGTGGCGGCACAGTTGGGAATGATCGCGACCGGTTTGTTCGCGGCGTGGGTGGGATAATCTTTTACCTTGATATCCAATACCGTGGTAAGCCCGCCCAAGCCCTGTGCACCAATGCCGCTTTTGTTGACCTTATCAAACAGCTCAAGACGCAGCTCTTCTGCCCGATTGCTCGGACCACGTGCCTGTAGATCCAGGATATCGATAGGATCCAGCAGCGCCTCTTTGGCGAGTAGCATGGCTTTCTCAGCCGTGCCGCCAATACCAATACCCAACATACCCGGCGGGCACCAGCCTGCGCCCATTTTGGGAAGCTGCTCCATGACCCAGTCAACGACACTATCGGAGGGATTCAGCATGGCGAATTTGGACTTCGCCTCACTGCCACCGCCTTTTGCCGCGACGTGAATATCAACCTTATCACCAGGCACCAGCGTGTGGTGGATAATAGCGGGCGTATTATCTTTAGTGTTCTGACGCTTGCCGTCAGGATCCGCCAGTACAGACGCGCGCAGCACGTTATCCGGCAATAGGTAAGCCCGGCGAACGCCTTCATTGACCATGTCGTCCAGGCTCATATCCGCGTCCCAGGTAACGTTCATACCCACATGAACGAACACAGTCACGATTCCCGTATCCTGGCAGATAGGCCGATGGCCGGTGGCGCACATTCTCGAATTAATCAAAATCTGCGCGATAGCATCTTTTGCGGCCGGGTTTTGTTCCCGTTGATAAGCCGCATCCATCGCGTCAATGAAATCTTTAGGATGATAGTAAGAGATATACTGAAGAGCATCGGCAACGCTTTGAATAACGTCGTCCTGGCGAATCACGGTCATGGAGTAACAGCTCCTTGGTTTTCGTCTTTTCTACGGCTTTTTTTAACATGCATGGGAATAGCCGCTTAAGCGTGCAAGGAGTATACCGTATTGACCCGCAAGCGGCAGCCTCTACCGTGCGTAATGACAGCTGCAATATATGTTTTAGTGAGATGTAAGCAGCCCTAAAAGATAACGGTATAATTATTTATTTAACGTATGGCTGGCAGCTGGGACAACGATACAAGCGCCGAGAACCGACCATCGTACGTTCAATAACATCGCCACAGCGATGGCAAGAGAGCCCAGCACGATCAAATACCGCAAACCGCCACTGGCGGCGCGACTCACCTGAAGCAACGGCCTGCTCAATCCACGCCTGAGTATTAGTCACTCCGGCTAGTTGGTAAGCCTGGCGAGTAATATCCACGATCAACTCTGCCAGCTGCATTTGCTGGGCGCTGGTTAAATCGGCTGGCCGGTGTTTGGGGTGAAGTTGCGCGAAAAACAAAATTTCCGAGCGCAGATAGTTACCCAACCCAGCCACGAGACCTTGATCTAACAGCAGCGACCCTAGGCCACGCTGGTAGAATTGCTTCATGGTTAAACGCGCCAGCACATGTTCGGGCGTTACCTGCTGGCTTAACAGGTCAGGCCCTAAACGTGCCAGGAAAGGATGTGTTTCCAGCTCGCTTTCCTGCCATAGGGAAATATCCGATGCACTATACAGGCTGGCCACCCTGCCCTCGGTTTCCAGGCGTGCTCTTAAAGAACGCTTGGTGGTAGGTGGCTCATCGACGCGATGAAGTTTCCATACTCCGTACAGCTGATTATGGGAATACAGCACCTGCTGATTAGCAAAGCGGATCAGCATGGCTTTGCCCCGTGTATCCACGGCAGTCACTTGAGTACCTATCAACAAATCAACCTGCTTGGCAAGTTCGGGAAAGGCAAACCAGGCATCATCAATCATCCGGCCGCCAATCTGCTTTTCAATCCGGTCGGCTGCCCGACGTATTTCCGGTCCTTCCGGCATAACCTACCCTAGCGCCAGCTGTTTTTCTTTCATTTGATGCACTTGGTCGCGCAGGCGCGCCGCCTCTTCGAACTCCAGGTTCTGGGCAGCTTCGAACATGGCATCCTCCAGCTTGCTGATAGCGGCTAGCAAATCATGCGGGCCCATATTGGCGATATCATACTGGCCTTCGCCCTCGGCCACCTTGCGCTCAGCGCCACGCTTACGGCTGTTCTTTTTACCTGGCGTTTGCGCAGCTTCAAGTATATCCGCTACGGAGCGGGTAACGGTTGTTGGCGTAATACCGTGCTTTTCATTATGCGCTTTCTGTTTGGCCCGACGACTCTCGGTCACATCAATGGCTTTACGCATTGAATCGGTAATACGATCCCCGTATAAAATAGCCTTGCCGTGAGCATTACGCGCAGCTCGACCGATAGTCTGAATCAGTGAGCGTTCAGCACGCAAAAAGCCTTCTTTATCCGCATCAAGAATGGCAACCAGCGACACCTCGGGGATATCAAGCCCCTCACGAAGCAGGTTAATCCCCACCAGCACATCAAATTTGCCTAAGCGGAGATCGCGAATGATTTCCACCCGCTCGACCGTATCGATATCGGAGTGCAAATAACGGACACGCACACCATGCTCGTCAAAATATTCGGTTAAATCCTCGGCCATGCGCTTGGTCAGCGTGGTCACCAGTACGCGCTCGCCTACTGCGGTACGCAACCCAATCTCGGAGAGTAGATCATCCACCTGGGTGCTGGCGGGGCGTACTTCGATTTCAGGGTCCAGAAGCCCCGTCGGGCGTACTACCTGCTCGACAACCTGGCTTGCATGTTCAGCCTCATATTTACCCGGTGTCGCCGAGACAAAGATTGCCTGAGGTACAATCGACTCCCACTCTTCAAACTTCATGGGTCGGTTATCCAGCGCCGAGGGCAACCGAAAACCGTACTCCACCAGCGTCTCTTTACGCGAACGGTCGCCTTTATACATACCGCCTACTTGCGGCACGCTGACGTGAGACTCATCAATAAACAGCAGCGCATCGTCAGGCAGGTAGTCAAAAAACGTGGGCGGCGGCTCACCTGGCGCCCGGCCAGATAAATAGCGCGAGTAGTTCTCGATCCCGTTGCAGTAACCCAGCTCAAGCATCATTTCGATATCATAGAGCGTACGCTGCTCGAGGCGCTGCGCTTCTACCAGACGCTCGTGCTTGCGCATCCAGTCAAGGCGCTCTTTCAATTCAGCCTTGATCGAGTCGATTGCCCCCATAATGGTCTCGCGGGGGGTAACATAGTGCGATTTAGGATAAATCGTCATACGCGGTACCTGACCCCGTATATCCCCGGTTAACGGATCGAACAGGCGAATAGTGTCGATCTCGTTATCAAACAGCTCAACACGCACCGCTTCTTCATCAGAATCGGCCGGAAAGATATCAATTACATCGCCACGTACACGGTAGGTACCGCGCCGAAAATCCATATCGTTGCGGGTATATTGAAGCTCCGCCAAGCGGCGCAGAAAGGCTCGCTGATCGATTAACTCGCCGCGGGTAAAGTGCAGTCGCATCTTTAAATACTGGTCGGGATCACCCAACCCGTAAATTGCCGAAACGGATACCACAATGAGCGCGTCACGACGCTCAAGCAGCGCTTTAGTGGCCGAAAGGCGCATCTGCTCAATGTGATCATTGATAGAGGCATCTTTTTCGATAAACGTATCGGATGACGGCACATAGGCCTCAGGCTGATAGTAATCGTAATAAGATACGAAATACTCAACGGCGTTATCGGGAAAGAAGGCCTTGAACTCCCCATAAAGCTGCGCCGCTAGCGTTTTATTGGGCGCCATCACGATAGTCGGGCGCTGAAGTTGTTGCACTATGTTCGCCATAGTGAACGTTTTGCCCGACCCGGTTACCCCCAGTAGCGTTTGATGGGCAAGACCTGACTCCAGGCCGCCGACCAACTCTTTAATGGCGTTTGGCTGATCACCGGCAGGCTTAAATTTCGACTGCAACCGAAACTCTTTGCTCATCGTCGCTCCTAACTGGGAAATTAAACCGTTTGCGTGGTGATATCGATTGTTGACTGAGTCATCAGCCGCTGAATAGGACAGCGATGGCTGATATCCTCGAGCCTGGCCCGCTGCTCCGGGTCAGTAATACCATGCAGCGTTAGCACCACATTCAATTTGTACGTGCCTTTGGCTTCCTGGCTATCATCCCGCTGAACCGTTACGGTAATCGCTGTAAGCGGCCACTGCTTACGCTTGGCATACATTTGCACCGTAATCGCCTTACAGGTGCCCAGGGCGATATCAAAATAGTCGTGCGGGTCTGGCGCGCTGCCTTCACCACCGACCACTTCGGGAACATCGGCATATAAGGCTTCCAGGCTATCGACTTCAACTCGTTGCCGAAACGCGTGGTTACGCTGACTGATTACCGTAATAGGCGGATGCATCAGGATACTTTCACTCCTAGTTTCAACTTCTCGACGGCGTTGATTAGCGCCTCACGTTTAACGCGGCCATCCACGTCTGCCCCATGGCGACCGACTTCTGCACTATCGACACCATCCAGCATCATCAACGCCGTGGTAATCTTGTTGACCTGTTCGGCATCTTTTACGCCTTGAAATGTTAGTGATTGCTGTGCCATGACGTTATCTTCCTCATTTATTCCTATGCAAAACTGATACAGAAGAAAGAGTCTAGCACGCTAATGACACCTTGCAATTAGCGTCTTTTGCCCACAGGTTGAGAGGCTTAGCGTCCTTACCACCCTTTTAACTATCAGCTACCTTCAAACCAGGAGTTTATATGGCAACGGTTATCCCCTCCACTACGATCACCGACAACGTGCGCCTGAGCCACCTGGCAGCACTGGATGTAAAAGGGGCAGATGCTGAAAAATTCCTACAGGGCCAAACAAGCGCTCAGGTGAGTTTAGCCGATGGCGAGTTTGCGCCACTTACCTGCTTTTGCACACCTAAAGGCAGAATGCTGGCTAATGGGCAGCTTCTTCGCCTCAATGCCGAACACTTCAGATTGATACTCAGCACGTCGCTGGTCGCCTCGCTGGCGGCCCATTTAAACAAGTTCGCCGCGTTCTACCGCGCCGAACTGGTACATAACACTGAGGTTACATTTATTGGCGCCAGCGACAATGCAAGCTCGTTAGCAACTTCTCTGAATGTAACGCTTCCCGAGAAACCCTTCGCTCAGAGTGTAAACAACCTTACAAGCGTTATCCGTGTGCCTGGGGAAATGCCCCGCTGGCTATTTTGTGTATCAGATGCGTCTTCTCTAAGCGTGGTCGACGATGAACCGCAAAAGGCGGCTTGGCAGCTTGAAGATATCCGCAGCGGAATCGCCTGGCTGACAGAAGCTCAACAGGATCACTTTTTACCCCAGATGCTTAACTGGGAGGCACTAGGCGGGGTGAGTTTTAAGAAAGGCTGTTATACCGGTCAAGAAGTAGTTGCCCGAGCGCACTTTCGTGGACAAGTTAAAAAGCGCTTGGTTCACGCTGAGCTCAAGGCAAATACATTGCCGGACGTCGGCGCCAGCATTACCAACGAAGTAGATAAAGCCTTGGGCGAAGTAGTGACAAGCGTTAGAAAAGATAATGACAGCGTGGAATTACTCGCCGTCATGAGTACCAAAGCAGTCGAAGAAGCGATGTCGCTTTATTGGGAAGGTAGCACCGTCACCCTGTTGCCGTTGCCTTACCCTCTTGAACGGCTTGACCCTGAACAACAAGCGGCGTCAATCAAGAGCTGAACCAATATCAGTCGATGGCGAGTTTAAACAAGCGAGCGGCATTCGCAGTACTGCATGCCGCTATTTGCTGCTCAGTCTGACCACGCAGATCTGCCACAATGCGACACACCTGAGCAACGCGCTTGGGTTCATTACGCTCGCCCTGGTGGCCGCTTAACGGCATATCGGGGCTATCAGTTTCTAACACAAAACCATCAGAGAGCGAGTTGCAGATAAGCGTGCGCAAGCCCTTCCCTGGGCGCACCGATATCAGATTTCATTGAGAGCCGCGGAATTAATGCTCGCGAGTAGGCTGGAAACGAATATCCGGCCAGCGCTCTTGGGTCATCTGTAAATTAACCCGCGTAGGTGCAATGTAGGTTAAGTAGCCACCGCCATCAATGGCAAGGTTGGCGCTGGCCTTACGCTTAAACTCTTCCAGCATTTTGGCATCTTCGCAGTATATCCACCGCGCCGTTTGCACATTAACCCCTTCGTACAAACAGTCGACCTTGTACTCTTCCTTCAGCCGGTGGGCAACCACATCAAACTGCAGTGTACCCACTGCGCCAAGAATCAGGTCATTGTTGTCCATGGGCATGAACACCTGCGTGGCGCCCTCTTCCGAGAGCTGCTGCAGACCTTTCTGAAGCGCCTTCATCTTCAAAGGATCTTTTAGGCGTACACGCTTGAAGAGTTCAGGGGCAAAGTGAGGAATACCGGTAAAGCGCATATCCTCACCGACCGTAAAGGTATCGCCGATCTGAATCGTGCCATGGTTATGCAAACCAATGATATCGCCGGGCCAGGCTTCCTCAACATGCGAGCGGTCAGATGCCATAAACGTCAGCGCATCGGCAATCTTGACGTCCTTGCCGATCCGCACGTGGCGCATCTTCATGTTTTTCTCGTACTTGCCGGAGCACACACGCAAAAAGGCGATGCGATCACGGTGATTAGGGTCCATGTTGGCCTGTATTTTAAATACAAACCCGGTAAAGCGTTCGTCCTGCGCAGTTACTTCACGTACGTCGGTGTCATGCGGCTGGGGAGCAGGTGCATACTCTACAAAGCCGTCCAACATTTCACGTACGCCAAAGTTACCCATGGCGGTACCGAAGTAAACCGGTGTGAGTTCGCCCCGACGGTAGGCTTCAAGGTCAAATTCATGCGAAGCACCGCGCACCAGCTCTACCTCCATACGCAGCTCTTCTGCCTGCTCTTCACCGAGTACAGCATCGACTTCTGGGCTATCCAGTCCTTCAATCCGCTTATCTTCGGGAATGCGGCTACCCTGGCCTTGCGTATAGAGGTGAATCACATCGTTATACAGGTGATACACGCCTTTAAAATGGCGCCCCATGCCCACCGGCCATGTCATCGGTGCACATTGGATATTAAGAACAGTCTCGACTTCATCCATGACTTCGATAGGGTCACGAATGTCACGGTCCATCTTGTTGATAAAGGTGAGGATGGGCGTGGTACGAAGGCGGCACACTTCCATCAACTTAACGGTTCGATCTTCGACGCCCTTGGCGCCGTCAATCACCATCAAGGCAGAGTCAACGGCCGTTAAAGTACGATAGGTATCTTCAGAAAAGTCTTCATGTCCTGGGGTATCAAGCAAGTTAACGATACGCCCGCCGTAGGGGAACTGCATAACGGAGGTCGTTACCGAGATCCCCCGCTCCTGCTCCATCTTCATCCAGTCAGAAGTCGCGTGGCGGTCGTTACGTTTACTCTTTACCGAGCCGGCCAGCTGGATGGCATTACCAAATAGCAGCATTTTTTCGGTAATCGTCGTCTTACCCGCATCCGGGTGCGAAATGATTGCAAAGGTGCGTCTAAGCCCCGCCTCGTAGGCTAACTGGGTATCTTTCATCTTGCCTCTATAGAAATTTGTACTCAGCTGCGTACTTACGCTTCGTAAGGAAGCCTTAAGCAACTCAAACTGAGGTTTGCATAATTGGGCGAGATTGTACCGTTAGGAGGGAGCAGGTGCCATGTTCATCACAAGGAAGTGTTAACGCAGGAACTAATAGTGCAGTTATACCCCGCCTAAGCGGGGCATAATAGATCGATTACTCGACAACGGGGCCTTCTTCCTCACCACCGCCTTCTTCCCACTCTTCAGTATTACCTGTAGGAGCGGCTGTACCCCGCGGCTCGCTATTGATTGTTTCCTGGCCGGCTGCATGACTATGAGCCTGGTTTTGGTTACCGGTTTCAACAACCGGGCCTTCGTCCTCACCACCGCCCTCTTGCCACTCTTCTTTATTGCCGGTAGAAGCGGCTAAACCACGCGGCTCACTATTGATCGCTTCATGGCCGGTTGAATGACTCCGCTCATGATCTTCGATATCAACGACCGGGCCCTCTTCTTCGCCACCGCCACTTTCCCACTCTTCTTTATTTCCAGTAGGAGCAGCTGCGCCGCGAGGCTGGTTTTCCAACACTCCCTCGTGACCTGCTCCCTGGACAGTGCTAGTACTTGTAGTAGTACCTGTATCAGTGCTCGTGTCAGTCTGAGCAAACACCAGAGGGCTTGCGGTCAAACCTAACGCCACGCCTAAGATACTAATTTTTTTCAACGTTTCCTTGTTCATAGCGATTCCTTTTTTGGCTACATATGCCTGGATAGCAAACAATTATTTAAAACCCACCCTACATATGTAGCAGTCGCATCACTTTTTGTAAAAGTTTTGTAAGACTTAGTTTTTAATCATTCGTTGCTCACAAGCAAAAAATAATGGAGGTGGGAGCGATTAGATTTAGCGTTCACCCAGCTGCCTCGGCTGGAAAACGATCCAGAAAAAACTATAAAAAAACGCCGAACAAGTCGGCGTTTGGCGTTTCAAAATAATCGTAAGCGCTTAATAAGCGCTTATTAAGCATATGTGTTGATCATGGTGCCAACATTGCCATCTTTAGCCAGGCCAGGTTCAGAGCCCATATTAGCGGAAGCCATAATTTCAGTGACTTGCTGAGCCTGCATATCCAAAGCCTGTTTAAACAACTGCATTTGGGCCTGTTCTGCGGTTTGCGCTTGGTTCATATAAAGCGCTGTACTCACCGTATTGCTTATAGAAACATCCATAAACCTTACCCTTAAAAAACCAAACGTTGTCTTAGACTAGCAAAGATACAGGTTAGCCACAAAAAAACGATCGCTACCGCTACGCCTCATTATATCTAATCAAGATCCAAAACGATCTGCTCGAAATGGTGCCATATCAATTTCTGTAGGCTTGTCTTCCATCATATCAGCCAATAGCTGCCCTGTGGCCGGACCAAGGGTAAAACCTTGATGGCCATGACCAAACGCTAGCCATAACCCAGGGTGACGCGGTGCGGGACCAATAACAGGCTTCATATCCGGCAGGCAAGGCCGTGCGCCCTTCCAGGCAACCGTGTCGCGCCGCTCATCCAATGGAAAAATGCTCCGGGCTACTTTTTCTGCAGCGCCCAACTGCTGTTCATCGGCGGGCGATTCCATACGGTCTAATTCAGCCCCCGTGGTCAGGCGAACCCCTGCATTCATTGGCGCTAACAAATAACCAACTTCAGCATCCATCAACCAGTTATTTAATTTGGCGGGTGGCTTAGTGGCATAGTGCATATGGTAGCCACGCTTCACAAAAGTGGGGAAATGATAGCCAAGCCCTTTCATCCAATCGCCAGCCCAAGGCCCCAATGCTACTACCACCTCATCAGCTTCCAGCGTTTGCGCCTGGGTAACCACCCGCCAACGCTCGCCGACCTGCTCAATTTTTTGAATATCCGCCTGAAGAATTTCTCCACCATGTTTAGTCACATCATCAGCGTAAGCGGCCACCAATGCGCCAGGATCTGACACGGTCCACGGATCTAGCCAGTGAATAGCACCTATAATATCGCTTCCCAGATTAGGCTCTTTACGCTCTATACCCGTGCGATCAAGTACAGCAAACTGAACGCCGTAAAGCGCACGCGCCTCTTCAGCCTCTTCAATACGCTTGTCCAAGCGCGCCTGAGTACGGTAAATCTCCAGCCAGCCTTCTCGGCGCACTAAATGCTCAGCACCTGCCGCTTCAATCATTGGCCCGTGTGCTTTTAGGCATAGCTGAATTAGAGAAGCCCATTGCGGAACGATTTTTTTATACTGTCGGGATGATGAGTTATGCCAATAACTTAATAGCGGAGAGGCAGCATTCAACATACCGGCTGCACGATAACGGATATCCACGCGCCGATTAGGCAACACGCTTAAAATTGTTTTCATGTCACGTGGGAATGCGTAGGGACGAACCGCCTCACGCTGAATAATGCCTGCGTTACCAAACGAGGTTTCACGACCAGGCTGACGGCGGTCCACCAGCGTTACCTGATGTCCGCGCTGCTGCAGATGCCATGCGATACTGACACCTACCATGCCTGCACCTAACACCACCGTTTGTCGCGTCATTTTATGCCCCTCGAAGTAGAATCCGTATTTACTATAAACAAAAACTAGAATTAATAAGCATTTGAAAAATATCACTAAACATCAGCCTTTTATATAGTCAAAAAATCTCTTTTAACTATCAAATACAGCAATTAAACCTACTAAAGATTTTATAACAGATGAGTTCACTACCAGGCGCTAATACTGCAGGATAAAAGAAGATAGACAGGTCTCAGAAACTCATACGGGAGGGTCGAATGCAGGTATGCAGAGTAAAAAAAAAGATGTATAGAAAAAAATTAGAAACGCAAAAAACCACAATTAAGTGGATAGAAGATAAAAAAATAAGGAGATCGACACAAGATATATAAGGAGAGAGGTTAATGGGGTGGATGATGGGGATCGAACCCACGACCACCGGAGCCACAATCCGGGGCTCTACCACTGAGCTACATCCACCACAACCTAAAACTGGGGCCTTGCTTCTATCAACTGGGGTGGATGATGGGGATCGAACCCACGACCACCGGAGCCACAATCCGGGGCTCTACCACTGAGCTACATCCACCATTGATAGCACTACTTAGAAGATCACCTAACCGGCTTTGACCATTTAAACGCTTTATTAATGGCACGCCCAGCAGGACTTGAACCCGCAACCTACGGCTTAGAAGGCCGTTGCTCTATCCGGTTGAGCTATGGGCGCACGTAAAGCATTCGAAACAAGCTGAATACCGATGAGCACTTGACCACAACCACGCTCGGAAAAGCAATGTACCACCTTTCACGTTAAGTGTGGTCGGGATGGAGGGATTCGAACCCCCGACATCCTGCTCCCAAAGCAGGCGCGCTACCAGACTGCGCTACATCCCGATTTATCACTCTTGACGCTTACCGCGCTGCCCGTCTCAAGCGAGGCATATATTACTATTTCTAGATTTAAAGTCAACACTTAATGCGATTGATTATGTAGATGCTTTGCCTTACCGCCCTGGCATGCGAAAATTACCTCTAGGCAAATGCTCAAGCAAAATCTGCTTTAGCGCTAAGTGTTTCAACCTCCACAGGGATCCTTGTCAATGACCGCCCAACTTATCGATGGAAAAGCCATCGCTGCTCATGTCCGCCAACGCGTTGCCGAGAAGATAGCAGCACGCAAGCTTGCTGGCGCTCGTGCACCAGGACTAGCCGTTGTTGTGGTCGGGGAAGACCCCGCGTCTCATGTCTATGTGAATACCAAGCATCGAGCCTGCAAGCAGGCTGGAATCCTGTCGTTCCAGCACGCATTGCCAGCAGATACCACTCAGCAGGCATTGGAAAACCTTATCGACCAGCTTAATGCGGATCCACGTATTGATGGCATTCTGGTACAGCTTCCACTCCCAGCTCATCTGGATGCCGGGCCTATTTTAGAGCGTATTCTTCCAGGCAAAGATATTGATGGTTTCCATCCCTACAACTTGGGCAGGCTTGCCCAGCGGCTACCGGCCCTACGCCCTTGTACACCCAAAGGGATAATGACTCTGCTCGCGCAAAGCAATCTTAGCGTACGCGGGCTCAATGCCACGATTGTTGGGGCCTCGAATATTGTAGGTCGCCCCATGGCCCTTGAGCTTATATTGGCAGGATGTACTACGACCATCTGCCATCGTTTTACGCGTGATTTAAAAGCGCATGTCAGCCGAGCGGATCTAGTCATCGTCGCGGTCGGTAAGCCCAGCATCGTAAAAGGCGAATGGATCAAAGAAGGTGCCATCGTGATTGATGTTGGCATTAATCGCCAGGAAGATGGCTCCCTGGTCGGTGATGTTGATTTTGCTGTAGCGGCCGAGCGGGCAAGCTTTATCACCCCCGTACCTGGCGGCGTTGGACCGATGACCGTTGCCACATTATTGGAAAACACCCTTGAAGCGGCTGAACGTCACGACGCTGAAGCCTAGGCTCACGATGTTTTAAATCCTCGATCGTTAATATCCGGCCGTTAATACTAGGTCTTTACTGCTGAATCTTTAATTTTTAACGTATGGACGATGGAGTCTACTCTATGAAGCGTATTGGTATTATTGGCGCGATGGCACAGGAAATTAACGTTCTTGTCGAACAACTCGACAACGCCGAACGCTATGAACACGCTGGATTTGTATTCCATACGGGTACACGCCACGGGCTGGAAATCGTGATTTTGCTATCGGGTATTGGCAAGGTAAATGCGGCAGTAGGTACGGCTATTTTACTAGAGCGCCATCAGCCGGATGCCATTATCAATACCGGCTCAGCGGGCGGCTTTGCAAGCGATCTCAAGATTGGCGATGTGATTATTTCAGATGAGGTTCGCCACCATGATGTAGACGCCGTAGTGTTTGGCTATGAAATTGGCCAGGTACCCGGCATGCCAGCGGCTTACCTGGCAGATAAGCTACTACGCGATATCGCCCGACAAGCCATTGCTACGGTCGGTGAAGTTAACGTTCGTGAAGGACTGATCGCAACAGGCGATGCCTTTATGGCGGACCCTGCCCGCGTCGCAGCGACCCGAGCGCAATTTCCTTCTATGCTAGCCGTGGAAATGGAAGCCGCCGCCATTGCGCAGACCTGTCATCTCTACCAATGCCCGTTTGTAGTCATCCGCGCGCTATCCGATATTCCAGGTAACGACGATAACCACCTATCCTTCGAGGAGTTTCTCGACGTGGCGGCCGCACACTCATCGCGCATGGTGGAAGAGATGCTTTTAGGGCTGGCAAGCGCCAATCAATAAAGCACTCTGCCCTACCACAAACAAACGGAGCCCACTGGCTCCGTTTGTTTTTTATACAGCGAAAGGTTACGCCTTGATTGACCACTCAAGCGACTCACCCGCCAGTAGCGGAATAATCTTTTTGTCTCCAGCATAGGGATAGCTTTCCGGCATATTCCAGGCTTTACGCTCCAGAGTAATCTTATCGGCGTTAGGCGCCAAGCCATAAAAGCGCGGACCATTGAGGCTGGCAAACGCTTCGAGCTTATCCAGTGCATTCATTTCATCAAACGCCCTGGCATATAATTCGATGGCCGCAGGTGCCGTATAAGCGCCAGCACAGCCACAGCTGGACTCTTTATCGCCCTGCGCATGGGGAGCACTGTCGGTGCCCAAAAAGAACTTGGGGCTACCGCTGGTAGCGGCCTTCAATAGTGCCTGACGGTGCTGTTCACGCTTAAGAATGGGCAGGCAGTAATAGTGTGGGCGAATTCCTCCGACCAGCATTTTATTGCGGTTAAACAGCAAATGATGAACGGTAATCGTCGCGGCTACATTATCCGGCGCTGAGGCAACAAGCTCCGCCGCCTGCTGGGTGGTGATATGTTCAAAAACCACCTTAAGCGACGGATGCCGCTCCAGTAGGGGTTTCATTACCTGTTCAATAAATACCGCTTCCCGATCAAAGATATCGATATCGGCGGTGGTTACTTCGCCATGTACTAGCAGCGGCATGCCCACCTTGGCGAGCATTGCGATGGTTTCATCGCAATGGGCCAGATCCGTAACGCCAGAATCCGAATTGGTGGTGGCGCCTGCAGGATAGAGCTTGACGGCCTTGATAACACCGCTTTGTGCTGCGCGCTCAATTTCTTCTGGAGGCGTAGTATCCGTCAGATAGAGCGTCATCAACGGCTCGAACGCACTTCCTTCAGGCAGTGCGGACAAAATACGCTCGCGGTATTCAAGTGCCTGTGCCGTGGTCGTTACCGGTGGGGTTAAGTTAGGCATAATGATCGCGCGCCCCATCTGGGCGGCGGTATGCCCCACCACGGCGCTTAACGCCTCGCCATCGCGTAAATGAAGATGCCAATCATCGGGGCGGGTCAGGGTAATAACGTCCACGGCAAGTCCTAAGCAGGTAAAAGAAAAAAACGCCAATACAGTATACGCGATAAGGCTGGCAGAGAAATCTGCTCATCGTTGCCACAGCGCGTGCCAAGTATCGTATTATAACGGCACTTTTAGAGGTTCTAAGGTCCAATTGTTTATGCAAAACGTGCGACGCTATGCGGACATCATTGCCAGCATAGAAGGTTTGGTGTGGCTAGGCTTGGCCTGGTCAATCTCCATTTCGGTCCATAACGGGAGTACCGAGCCAACTTTGGCAGCTCTATTCATTGCTGGCGCACTAATTTTATTTAGCTGGGCGCATCGTCCTATGCGCTTTTTATTGCGTCGTTACCATATTCGCAAGCGGCGTACGGATATGTGGATCCATATCCTGGCTCTCCCGCTGTTATTAGCAATGTTTTTTCATATCATGGTAGAAGCAACATTCGGCGATACATGGCTGCCACCTAAAATGTTGCTATTCAATCTTTTAGCCTCAGCGGGTTGGCTTACATACGTTATGACCCTGATCATCAAATCTATTATCCACAATATTAAAACGTCCAAGAAATAGGTGGCCCATGCAACCCGCTCTGCCGCTTCCTCTCTCTACGCCTAACCGAAATCTTGTTCGCCTAACGATTGTACGCGGCATCACCTGGACAGGTTTTTTACTTGCAATCATCGTGGGCGTTGAGCTTTTAGGATTCAATTTACCGGTTACCGCCGTCGTAAGTGTCGTTATCGCGATGGGGGCTTTGAATATCGTCACTTGGTGGCGCCTGGGTCGTCCACGTGCGGTTGAGCATATTGAGTATCTGCTGCATCTATTAGCGGACATTACCGGACTAACGCTTTTATTCTATTTTTCTGGTGGTTCAACCAACCCGTTCATCACTTACTATCTGGTGCCGGTCACCATTGCCGCGGCAACGCTACCGTGGCGCCACGCCTGGGCTTGTGCTGGCAGTGCCATGGCCGGCTACAGTTTTTTAATGTTCTATTACCACCCAATCCCTCAACTAGGCCATATCAATAGCGATGTGATGCTTAACCTACATGTTCTGGGAATGTGGCTAAACTTTGGCCTCTCTGCGGGCTTGGTAACTTTCTTTATTTACAAAATGGCCTATGCATTACGCAGCCGTGATAAAGCCCTTTCGCGCACCCGAGAAGCGGCACTGCGTAACGAGCAGGTGCTGGCCGTGGCGACCCAGGCCGCCGGCACAGCCCATGAACTAGGCACTCCGCTCTCAACCATGGCCATTTTATTAAAAGAGATGCAGGAAGAAACTCCTGAAGATGGGACCCTGCATCAAGATATTCGCCTGCTTCGCCAGCAGGTCGATATTTGCAAATCGCGCTTACAGCACTTGGTTACCAGCTCTGATCGCCAACGCATGGCTGAGCCAGAAATATTGGATGCGCAGGATTGGCTGACCGGAGTGGTGCAGCGCTGGCTGGTATTACGCCCAGATGTCAGTCATCAGTTTGATATTACCGAAAAGCGCGGCAGGCCTTGGCTTGCGGTAGATACCACGCTGGATCAGGCGCTCATGAACCTGTTGAATAACGCCGCAGATGCCAACCCCGAGCATATCGCCGTTCGCCTGGACTGGCAGGAAGAGAGCGTGGTCATCGATATTCGCGATCACGGGCCGGGGATTGCCATGTCCATTGCTGACCAGCTTGGCGACACGTTTATTTCCACCAAGAGCAAAGGCATGGGAATTGGTTTGTTTTTAACCCATGCCACGATCAACCGCTTTGGTGGCGGTGTCAGCCTGTATAATCACCCCGAAGGCGGCACCCTGACAGAAGTGACGCTGCCGAGAAGTTCAGCCCCCAATTAAAGTGCAGACCTGCCTAAGTAATGTATTTAAAACGCGCTTTAATCAGTTTCAAACAACCACGCTGAGGACATCATGCAAACGACAGATCAACGCCTATTAATTATTGATGATGATGAAATGTTCTGTCATGTCCTGAGCCGTGCCTTTACTCGCCGCGGTTTTGAAGTAATGACAGCGCACGATGCCGACCAGGCGCTCGCTGTCGCAACTCAGTTTCAACCCACAATGGCAACGTTGGATCTAAAACTTGAAAATAGCTCAGGACTAAAACTGCTGCCTGACATGCTAGCTGCCGTTCCCAGCTGTCGCATTGTCGTTCTGACCGGCTACTCCAGCATTGCCACCGCCGTTGAAGCGATGAAGCTTGGGGCGGTTAACTACCTGTGCAAGCCAGCTGATGCAGACGATATTATTGCCTCGTTTGAGCAACAGGAGGGCGATCCCAATATTGAACTTGCAGATAATCCACCTTCAATTAACCGTATCACCTGGGAGCACATTCAAAAGGTGCTTCAAGAGCATGATGGGAATATTTCCGCGACGGCCCGGGCGCTAGGCATGCATCGCCGTACGCTGCAGCGTAAACTGCAAAAACGCCCTGTACGGCGCTAAGTAAATAACACCTCGTCACATTGACTGAGCGTAGCGGAAAGCGTTACTGGGCTGTCCAGCCTAGATCAATATTCCAACTTGCCCCGGTTACCGCGCCGGCGGCATCGGATGCTAAGTACGCCACCATTTGGGCGACTTCTTGAGGCTCGATCAAACGTTTAACCGCTGCGTTTTTAAGCATGATTTTTTCGACAACTTCCTGTTCATCCATATTATTAAGCTTGGCCTGATCAGCGATTTGATTGTCAACCAAAGGGGTTTTTACATAGGCCGGACATATCGCATTGGCAGTGATTCCTTGCGTTCCACCCTCAAGCGCTGCCGTTTTGGTAAAACCGATCAAACCATGCTTTGCACTAACATAAGCAGCCTTGCCCGGTGAGGCTACCTGCGCGTGCACCGAGGCGATATTAATAATACGCCCCCATTCTGCTTTGCGCATATGAGGCCATGCGGCCTGCGCCAATAAGAAAGGTGCCGTCAACATCAGATCAATAATCTGACGCCACTTCTCCTCAGGAAAATCTTCGATTGCCGACACATGCTGAACACCGGCGTTATTGACCAATATATCCACGCTGCCAAAACGTCTTACAGCATCGTTGACCGCCTCACGACACGCCAAGGGGTCAGTCAAATCAGCTTGGAAAAAAGCCGCACCAGCAGCATCAGCTACTTCCTTACCTGCCGAGTTAAAGTCGACCGCAAGCACTTGATAGCCTAATTCGCAAAAATGCTTGACGACAGCCGCGCCAATGCCGCTGCTAGTGCCTGTTACTAGGGCGACACGAGGTGTTGAGCCTGTTTGAGACGTCATTCAGCGTTCCTTTTCGAGTAAGTAAAAACTGCTTAGCGAGAAACTCTATGAGTATAGAAGCCTCTTCAGTCTGATGCATACTCCTTACACACTGTTTACCCTAAGCTTTCCAGTAATGGGCGCGATTGCAAGCCGCGTCAATCACTGTGATTATCTGCATCTATTGGCGAAATGAGCGCGGCTACGCCACAATAAGCGCCGCTTCCCCTATTTAAACCCTCGACATCAGGAGCTCTTACATGTTTGTGGTAATTTTTGGCAGAATGTCCTGCCCTTTTTGTGTTCGCGCCAAATATCTTGCTGAACGGCTGGAATCAGCGGGTAAAATAGAGGGGTATCGCTATGTCGATATGCCTTCTGAAGGCGTGACTAAGGAAGACATCGCTAAAACAGCGGGTAAGCCCATTTACACGGTCCCTCAAGTATTTGTTGATCAAACGCATGTGGGCGGCTTTACAGAATTTGACCAGTTCGTTCGTGATAAGCAGTTACTCACGTCTTAGGGCTATAATTCAGCTCCTTCTACGCTGCGGGGTTTGGCAAGGAAACGCCCTGCTTTGCCCCTTTCAATTCTTTGCTCCCCAGCCCGCCACCGCGATAAAACCACGCGATCACTAGCGAAGGGTTACCGGCACTAAGCTAACTTTTGCGTTAAATATACCCCTTCTCCGCGTTGAAAACGGGGCTTAGCCGTTTGCCTATACTGAAGGGAACAAGTCATTTACTTCTAATAGAGCTTGTTTAGGCGGAGAGGACACCATCATGCAACGTGATGAATTCATACAACAGCTGTGGCTTGATTACATTCACATGCATCCTGATATTGGTGCCTTGAGACTCTGGCCACTGTCCACTATGCCGGAGTACTTAACCCTCGTTACGCTTAACCATGGCTCTTTTGCTGCTTCTGCCTTAAATAGCCGACTTGCGCATATGGGGTATCGCCATGTCGATCACTATGCCATGGCAGATAAAGGACTACTGATCCATCTACTCGCCCCCAATGATAACGGCAGTTGGCTTGTATTAGCCGAGCTGCAGCTTGCCACACTCCCCAAATCCCCGCGTGAGGCGCTGGGCGTACTGATCAATCAATCCCATCCTCAGGATTGCGTTGGGCATAATCTGCTGTGCCGTGGGCGCCCGTGGCCGATGCCTACCTGGCGACTTTACCAACAGATTCAACACGCCAGCCCATTGGCGGCTTGGATAGCCGTAATGGGGCCTCGTTTGCATCATGCAGGTTTTGATTGTGAAGCGCTAGGCAACTCGTTAACTGAGCTCAATGGTCAACTAGCGACGGCGGGCATGCCCTGCTTAAAAGAATCTCATAACGGCGTTTTCTCGCATTCATCGCTGATAGATCATTACTTTTACCCCACCATGCCGCAAAAGGTAACGTTTAGTGAAGGCGATGAGCACCGCCTGTGTCTGGGAGGACTAGCGCTGACTGAAAAGCACATAGAGGCAGGCCATGAAAGGATTGCCCAACTATTAATGCCGGCCCATGCGCGTTGCGAAATTGCTTAGGCGGCCATCCAAGACCGCCCAGTTGCGAAACTAGCGCTTAATCAGCAAACGTCATTTCCGGCACGTGGTCTGGCACTATCAACTTACCCGCTGTCTTTTCGATAATTTCCTCAACACTCACCCCTGGCGCACGCTCTTTAAGGACAAACGCACCATCTTTAATTTCCAGATAGGCCAAATCAGTCAGCACGCGATTAATACACCCAGCACCAGTAAGCGGCAGCGCACATTTTTCCAGCAGCTTGGATTCGCCATGTTTAGACGCATGAGTCATGGTACAAATAATATTTTCAGCGCCTGCCACTAAGTCCATGGCGCCGCCCATCCCCTTGATCAGCTTCCCAGGGACCATCCATGAAGCAATATTGCCTTCCTGATCGACCTCAAAAGCGCCAAGCACGGTTAAATCAACGTGCCCACCACGAATCATGGCAAATGACTCAGCGGAGGAGAAAATAGCAGCTCCAGGCCGGGCCGTTACGGTTTGCTTGCCTGCATTAATCATATCGGCATCCAGCTCTTCCTCGGTCGGGAAACGGCCCATACCCAATAGGCCGTTTTCCGACTGGAGCATGACGTCGATTCCATCAGGAATGTAATTGGCAACCAGGGTGGGAATACCAATACCCAGATTGACGTAGAAACCATCTTCAAGCTCGCGTGCGACACGCTGTGCCATTTGTTCTCGTGTTAAAGCCATGGTGGCAACCTCGTTATTGGACGTTAAAAAAATAGAGTGAGCCGTTATGCATCAAGAGATTAGCTATGCAGCGTGCGTTTCTCGATGCGCTTCTCGAACGTGCCTTGAATGATTCGATCCACATAAATTCCCGGCGTGTGGATCTGACTAGGCTCAAGCTCACCTGGCTCTACAATTTCTTCAACTTCAACCACGGTAATTTTCCCCGCCGTTGCCGCCAATGGATTAAAGTTTTGCGCGGTATGACGGTAAACCACATTGCCATAGCGGTCCGCTTTCCACCCTTTCACGATCGCGAAATCACCCACCAACGCTTCTTCCAGTATGTAATGGCGCCCGTTGAATTCGCGTACTTCCTTGCCTTCACCAATCGGCGTGCCATAGCCCGTCGCGGTATAAAAAGCCGGAATACCGGCGCCCCCGGCACGCATTTTCTCAGCAAGCGTCCCCTGCGGAGTCAAAATAACCTCTATTTCGTCATTGAGCATCTGCTGCTCAAAGAGCGCGTTTTCTCCCACATAAGAGGCAAATATTTTACTGATCTGGCGGTCTTCCAACAGTACGCCCAAACCAAACCCGTCGACGCCGCAGTTGTTGGAGGCGACCGTGAGATTTTTGACCCCTCGGCGTTTAATTTCTGCAATTAGGTTTTCCGGAATCCCGCATAGCCCAAAACCACCAGCCAATACGGTCATACCATCTTCGATACCTTCCATCGCTTCTGCGTAGGAACCTACACGCTTATCAAATCCTGCCATTGCTCGGCCTCACATTATTGTCGGTGGTTCGTAAAATGCGCTTGTCGATAATCTCAGTGTTGTCTCTGTTAATATATTTGTTAAGTTTGTTTTTCTTATCAATTAATTTTAAAAATTTATAAAAGAGAATCATATGACGGTAAAGCAGCTACGGGCTTTCCTAGTGGTCGCCCAAACCCTTAGCTTTACACAAGCCTGTGAACGTCTGCATCTTTCTCAGCCTGCCTTAAGCTTAGCCATTAAAGGGCTGGAGGCCTCACTGGGTGGCAAATTACTTATCCGCAGCACGCGAAGCGTGCGCTTGACGCCGGAAGGAGAGTCCCTGTTACCGCTGGCCAAGCATCTGCTCGCCCAATGGGATAATACCGAAGAACGCCTGCGCCAGCGGTTTACGCTTCAGCTTGGTAGACTTAGCGTAGCCGCCATGCCCTCGTTTGCCTGTAATCTCTTGCCCGCTGCAATGGTAAAGTTTCGTCATCTATACCCTAAAATCAATATCACGGTACATGACGTTATCAACGAAGAAGTGACGGAGATGGTGCGCTCCCGTCAGGTTGAAATGGGGATCATTTTCTCTTCTGAAGGGGCGGATCGCCTGACCTTTACGCCGCTTTTTGATGATCATTTCGTTGCTGTGCTTCCGCCCAGTTCTCCACTCATAAGCAAATGTTCTCTGACGTGGGCTGAGCTTTTAAACAATGACTTTATTACCCTCCAGCGGCCCTCTATGGTGCGCCGCTTGTTAGAGCAGGCGCTAAACCAACAGCATATCGACTTAACCGTGGCTTTTGAAAGCCATCAGCTTTCAACCGTAGGACGCATGGTGGCAGACGGGCTGGGGGTTAGCGCTGTGCCATCAATGTGTATTCGTCAAATGCATGAACTGGGCGCACACTGTGTACCGCTAACCGCCCCCAGTATTTCCTGCCAAGTGGGGATTATCACGCATCAAGAGCTATCCGTGGCAGCTCAAGCGCTACAAACAGTGCTGATTGAAACGGTACAAGCGCCTTGCTTTCCTTGAATGGCAGAATCCTTTTAGCACGTTGTGCTGGGCAGTATGAGCTTGATCCATTAGCATTAAAGGCATTTATTAGTTTTGGCGAAGGATAGGTATGGCGATTTTCAAGGGTTTCGTCAGCATTGTGTTACTCACGCTTAACACCCTTTTTTGGGGCGTACCGCTTATTGCGCTGACCTTTCTAAAGGTTATTATTCCCGTAAGGCGCTATCGAAACTGGATACTGAAAGGCCTATGCGCGGTAGCGCTCAACTGGATTGGAGTTAACTTGTGGTGGATGAAGCGCTGGCTGAAACCCCAGATCAATTTTTCGGTTCCGGATACGCTGAGCCCTCAGCAGTGGTGGCTGGTTATTTCTAATCATCGCAGCTGGACCGATATCTTTATCCTGATGATGGCCTTGCATCGCCGTATCCCAATGCCACGTTTTTTCCTAAAGCGACAGTTAATCTGGATTCCCATTGTAGGGCTTGCCTTTTGGGCGCTTGAGTTCCCCTTTATGCGTCGCTATAGCCGGGAACAGATCACCAAACAGCCTAAGCTGGCCACCATTGATCGGCACTCCACAGAACAGATGTGTCGGCAAGCGCGCCATGCCCCCATCACTATTATCAATTTCATTGAAGGCACTCGGTTCACAGCGGTTAAGCGCGATGTGCAGCAAAGTCCCTATCAGCACTTATTGCGCCCTAAAGCGGGCGGGGTTGCACAGGTACTTGGCCTGCTTGGCGATCAATTGAATGGTATCCTTGACGTAACGATCAGTTACGCTAATCCGTCGCCGACTTTTTGGGGATTTTTATGTGGTAAGGAAGCGCCCATCACACTAAACGCGCACCAATTAGCCATTCCCCAATGGATGTACGAATCCAACTACCACGATGAAAAGCAGCACAAGGAACGCTTCCACGCATGGATCAATTCACTTTGGATGGAAAAAGATGCCCTGTTGGACAGCCAAACCGACCACGCCTAGCTGGCTGGCTTTGCACCTGTTTACTGATTAGCCTTTTGGCGGGGTGTGCGAGCTCTCCTTCTTCAAATCAACGCGCCGCTATACCGACTAACAGCACCAGTCAGCTGAACGGCAACTGGGTGGAAGTTCAGCGTGGGGATACCCTTGGAAAACTGGCTAACCGCGCCAATGTGCCTCTTGAACGCCTTGAGCGCTTTAATCCGGGGGTAAATACCCGGCGCTTGGCCGTTGGACAGCGATTGCTGATACCTACGCAACAAGAACGTGCTCCCTCAGGCGGCCCTTATCGCTATCAGATTCGCGCCGGTGATACCTATTCAAGTATCGCCCGCCACTTTGGTACGACCAGTGGGCGCATTCAGAGTGCCAATGCAGGCACGTCACCTACGGCCTTGAGAGTGGGCCAAATCGTGAGCGTACCGCTTAGCAGCAGTGCCCCGCGTAGTACGCCTGCCAGCAGCTCCGCTTCTTCAAGCTCAAGCCCAACGCCCCCACCGGCGGCTACTTCATTGCCTGCCTCCGCGCGCCGCTGGCCCTGGCCGCTTGAAGACTATCGCGTGGTTCGACGCTTTGGCACGGATAGCCGAGGAACATTACAGCCAATGTTACTCGCCACCCAGGCAGGTGCTCGCGCAAAGTCGGTCGCTGCCGGCGAGGTACGCTTTGCCGATGGCATGCGCCAGTTAGGTGAAGTCGTTATCGTGCATCATGCGGATAATCTACAGACGGTGTATGCGCTTTGCTCGCGCACGCTGGTTTCCGTAGGCCAGCAGGTGAAAGCGGGTGATGAGCTTTGCGAAATAGGTAAGAGCAACGACAGCCAGCGCTATGATCTGCTGTTTGACCTACGCCAGGGAGGTAAGCCTATCGACCCACGCCAGGTACTGCGTTAAGCGTTTGAGCCTCAAGTAAACCTTGAAAAGCCCTGGAAATATTCCGGGGCTTTTTTTGGCTTAAACTTTTGCGCTTTTAATCATGTAAGGCTTAATTAGCTGCGATAGATTGACGGAACCGCGATAAACTGGCTTAACCGCGAAAGTAGCTGGGCTTGATAAATGGCATGGACGTCACGGTTACGGGCAGCTGTTTACCACGAACTTCCGCAAATATGTTACTTCCCTGACTTTCCCACTCACGGCTGACATAGCCCATGGCTACCGGCGTCCCAACGCTTGGGCCAAATGTACCCGACGTCACCACACCAATTTCATTACCTGCTGCATCCAGCAGTATGGCACCTTCACGAATAGGCGCCCGGCCTTCGGCCTGAAGCCCAACGCGCTTACGTGAGTGATCTTTAGCATCAACTTGATGAAGAACCAGGTCAGCCCCTGGGAACCCCGCTGGGCGCTCACCGCCATGACGACGAGGCTTGCCAATGGCCCATATCAACCCGGCTTCCACAGGCGTCGTTGTGGTATCCATATCATGCCCGTAAAGACACAGTCCGGCTTCCAGACGCAACGAGTCGCGGGCACCCAGGCCGATGGCCTCGACTTCCGGCTCAGCCAGCAACCGCTCTGCAAATGCTTCACAAGCATCTGCTGCGATGGAAATCTCAAATCCGTCTTCACCAGTATAACCACTGCGGCTCACCCAAACCTCGTGCCCGTCAATGGTAAAGCGCTGATGCTGCATAAACACCAGTTCGCACGCTTCTGGGCAGAGTCGCTGCATAACCACATGTGCCTGCGGTCCTTGCAATGCCAGTAAACCGCGGTCTAGCGGCTCAATCTCATGAGTGGCGCCCAGATTGGTACGTAAATGTGCTAAATCTTGGTCTTTACACGCGGCGTTAACTACCAAATAAAAGTGATCGCCAGCGTTAACTGCCATCAAATCATCAATAATCCCGCCGTCCGTGCTGGTAAATAACCCGTAGCGCTGCTGGCCTTCTTGTAGGCCTACCAGGTCCGCCGGAATAAGCGTTTCGAGTGCGCTTGCCACATCAGGTCCTGACACCAGGATCTGACCCATATGCGATACATCGAACAAGCCGCACTGCTGGCGCGTATGTTCGTGCTCTTTTTTAACTCCCAGCGGGTACTGCACAGGCATGGCATACCCGGCAAAAGGCACCATCTTGGCGCCTAATTTAAGGTGCAATGCATGAAGTGGCGTATGCTTTTGATCAGTCATGAAATTTCCTTGGTTAAAGCGAGAAACGGGAAGCCATGGCCATAGCTTCCCGATTCAGTTACTGCGTAAGCACTAGCCGAGCAAATGTCAGACGCGGCTTATTTGTCATGATCCAGTTCTTCGCCTGCTAAAATCTCTTTACCGGCAAAGTAGTCTTTAGTCAGCTTGAATACCACGGGCGACAGCAGCGCCAAGGCAATCAAGTTGGGAATCGCCATCATGGCGTTGAAGGTATCCGCCATTAACCATATAAAGCCCAGTTGCGCGATGGCGCCCAGCGGAATGGCCAGTACAAACAGTACGCGATAGAGCATGATCGAGCGTGTTCCAAACAGGAATTGGAAACACTTCTCGCCATAAAACGACCAGCCTAGAATCGTCGTGAATGCGAAGATAGCCAAGGCAATGGCCACAATTTGGTTACCAAAGCCGGGGAGCGCCTGGTCAAACGAGAGCGCGGTCAGCGAGGCCCCCTCTTCGCCCGTTTGCCATACCGTTGAGGTCAAGATAACCAGCGCGGTAATCGTACAAACAATAATGGTATCAATGAACGTTCCCAGCATCGCAATAAGACCCTGGCGCACTGGGTTTTTAGTATTGGCGGCCGCATGGGCAATGGGCGCGCTACCTAGGCCTGCTTCATTGGAGAAAATCCCCCGCGCGACACCAAACCGAATAGCGGCCATCACGGCAGCGCCTGCAAAACCGCCGGCTGCTGCGATCGGGTTAAAGGCATAATAGAAAATCAGGCTGAACGCTTCGCCGATTTGGCTCGCATTGACGATCAGTACCAGTATCCCGGCAACTACATACGCAATGCCCATGATGGGCACCAGCTTACCGGCTACCTTGGCAATACGCTTGATCCCGCCAAGGATAACGGCCCCGGCCAGCACCATGATAACCACACCGGTCAGCCAGTGTGGAATACCAAACGTGGCATCCATGGCATCCGCAACCGAGTTGGATTGCACGGTATTGCCAATCCCGAAAGCGGCTACCGCGCCGAAAAACGCGAACAGACCGCCGAGCCACAGCCATTTTTTGCCCAGGCCATTTTTGATATAGAACATGGGGCCGCCCACGTGATAACCGGTACTATCGGTTTCCCGGTAACGGACGGCCAGTACCGCTTCAGCAAACTTGGTTGCCATGCCGACAAGCGCGGTAATCCACATCCAAAACACGGCGCCAGGGCCACCTAAGGCGATAGCAGTGGCTACCCCCGCGATGTTGCCTGTACCAATCGTAGCTGATAGCGCCGTCATTAATGCGTTAAAAGGCGAAATCTCACCGTCTTGACCGGCTTTTTCGGGCACGCTTTTCTGGGTCGATTTAGCATCACGCCCCTGCCAAAGCAGACTGAAGCCCATACCCAGCTTTCGAATGGGCATGAACTTTAGACCAATTTGCAGATAGATACCCACACCTAACAGCAAGATCAACATCAATGGGCCCCAAACCACCCCATTGATCGCCCCAAAAAGGCTATTTAAAGTTTCCACATGTCTCTCCTTACCCTGTTAATTCGCTTGTTTTATAAGTGTTTGACGGTCGAATCACCGACATTCGCTTTTATTTTGTCTAGCAAATCTAGCGCTGTCACGAATAACCCTTTCATGGGTATAACGCATGAAAGCGATGCTTCACATACTTAATATCTGTTGAGGGTTGCCGCACAACAAAAGCCCTTAGCTGCCTAACCTGACTGTTTTACACCATTTCATAAGGGGTCTTCCATGCCTATGCTGCTTATACATGGCAGATGCGTAAGAGACCTCATCGCCTATTAGCCGGATGAGTAGCTAAAAATGCGCTCTTCTAGCCTCAATGGCGCATTTAAGAAATTTGTTTCCGATGAGAAACACGTTAACATGCTTAAAAATTCGCTTATTGCCTGGAAGGCTGACAGTCGCAAAGGCGACCGACAAGCGCTAGTATTCACCAGTCCAGACAATTGTTTCATAAAGGGAATCATCATGAGCAACCTTCCTGCTAACCTTCGTTACGCTAAAAGTCATGAATGGGTACTTGATCATCAAGATGGTACGGTCAGCATTGGCATTACTGATCATGCCCAAGAGGCGCTTGGCGATGTGGTATTTGTTGAACTGCCCGAAGTAGGCCAAACCCTTAGCCAGGGTAAAGAATTCGGCGTTATCGAATCGGTCAAAGCGGCCTCGGATCTCTACTCGCCGGTTAACGGTGAAGTCATTGAGGTCAACGAAGCGCTCGAAGACTCACCTGAAACGGTTAATGATGCGCCCTATGAAGGCGGCTGGATGATGAAAGTCCGCCTGACCGACCAAAACCTGGATGGTTTGCTTGATGCTGATGCCTATCAAGCCACTATAAGCGCTGACGATTAATTATGTTTGCTGAGCCTGCCTAATTGGCAGGCTTTGTATTTAGCCCCCCTGCAAAGCTTCTCTTTCACGCTCGGAATCTTCTCATGCCTTTTGAAACACGCCGCTTGGCCGAACTGGCCGACCACGATGCTTTTATCAAACGTCATAATGGCCCTAACGCCGCCGACGTAGATACCATGTTGAACGTGCTCAATATGCAGCGCATGGAAGATCTGATTGAGCAAACCGTGCCCAGCGACATACGCCTTGGCCGCGAACTCAATCTGGATGCCCCCAGCAGTGAAGCAGAAGCACTGGAATACCTAAGCCAGCTGGCCCGTCAAAACCGTGTAGCCAAGAGCTATATTGGCCAGGGCTATTACGGCACCTATATGCCGGCGGTTATTCAGCGTAACGTGCTGGAAAACCCAGGTTGGTATACTGCTTACACACCTTATCAGCCGGAAATTTCTCAGGGTCGCCTGGAAGGGCTGCTTAATTTCCAGCAGGTCGTTATGGACTTGACCGGTATGGAGCTGGCTAACGCCTCCTTGCTGGATGAGGCCACCGCAGCAGCCGAAGCGATGGCGCTATGCAAACGGGCAAATAAAAAGAGCAAGTCAAACGTCTTTTTCGTTGCCGACGACATCTTCCCGCAAACCTTGGATGTGGTAAAAACCCGCGCCACATTCTTCGGTTTTGAGCTGGTGTCAGGCCCGGCAGATACGCTGGCCGACCACGATGTATTTGGTGCGCTGCTCCAATACCCATCGGCAAGCGGTGATGTGCGCGATCTAGCGCCCCTGTTAAAAGCGGCCGCTGAACGTAACATCATGACCTGCGTTGCCTCTGACCTACTCAGTCTGGTGCTTCTCAAAGAGCCGGGCGCACTAGGTGCCGACATTGTGGTTGGCAACTCGCAGCGTTTCGGTGTGCCCATGGGCTTTGGTGGCCCGCACGCTGCTTTCTTTGCTACCTCTGACAAGCTCAAACGCTCAATCCCCGGCCGGATCATCGGCGTTTCAAAAGATAGCCGGGGCAACACGGCGCTGCGCATGGCGATGCAAACTCGCGAACAGCATATACGTCGTGAAAAGGCCACTTCGAACATCTGCACGGCGCAGGCGCTTTTAGCCAATATCGCAGGCTTTTACGCGACCTACCATGGCGCTGAAGGGCTACGCAAAATCGCCGGACGCGTCCACCGCTTAACCACGTTGTTAGCCGAAGGCTTAACGCAAGCGGGTATCACTTTAGCGCATGACAGCTGGTTTGATACGCTGCGCTTAGCGCAGGTAGATGCAGGTAAAATCCATGGCCGCGCCATGACACACGATATCAACCTACACTATTTCGCCAATGGCGATGTAGGCATCAGCCTGGATGAAACCACGACTGCACAAGATGTTGCTACGCTATTTGACGTGCTGCTGGGCAACGAGCATGGGCTTTCCGTGGCAGCTCTTGACGAGCAGGCGATTGCCAAAGGCGCAACAGGCATTCCGGAAGCCTGCCAGCGTGAAAGCGATTTCCTGAGCCACCCCACGTTTAATCGCTATCGCAGCGAAACAGAAATGTTGCGCTATCTAAAGCGGCTGGAAAATAAGGACCTGTCGCTTGCCCATGCGATGATTCCGTTAGGCTCCTGCACCATGAAGCTAAACGCTACCAGTGAAATGATCCCGGTTTCCTGGCCTGCGTTTGCCCACCTGCATCCGTTCGCGCCTCGCGACCAGGTGGCAGGCTATCATCAAATGATTGATGAGCTCGCTGCGTTTCTGGTGGAAATCACAGGTTACGATCATATCTCGATGCAGCCTAACTCAGGTGCTCAGGGTGAATATGCGGGTTTGCTGGCCATTCGTCGCTATCAGGATGCCCAGGGTGAAACGCACAGGACTGTGTGCTTGATTCCAAGCTCTGCCCATGGCACCAACCCGGCAAGTGCGGCC
Source organism: Halomonas sp. AOP7-B1-5 (assembly GCF_052353045.1). NCBI lineage: Bacteria > Pseudomonadati > Pseudomonadota > Gammaproteobacteria > Oceanospirillales > Halomonadaceae > Halomonas > Halomonas sp. AOP7-B1-5. The sequence goes on from NZ_JBQTDC010000005.1 coordinate 81,899, forward strand.
ATGGTCGGCATGGACGTCGTGGTGGTTGAGTGTGACCAAAACGGCAATATTGATATTGACGACTTAACAGCTAAAGCTGCGCAGTACAGCGACAAGCTTTCGGCAATTATGATCACCTACCCCTCTACTCACGGCGTCTTTGAGTCTCACGTGCGTAAGGTATGTGAAGTAGTACACCAGCACGGCGCGCAGGTGTACGTAGATGGTGCCAATATGAATGCCCAGGTAGGGTTGACGCGCCCCGGCGATTTCGGAGGCGACGTATCACATCTTAACCTGCATAAAACCTTTTGCATTCCTCATGGCGGCGGCGGCCCGGGCATGGGGCCCATCGGCGTTAAAGCCCACTTGGCGCCTTATGTTTCCAATCACGTGGTCACCCCTATTAACGGGGTTAACGCTGATAGCGGCGCCGTTTCAGCGGCGGCATTTGGCAGCGCCTCAATCCTGCCTATCTCGTGGGCCTACATCAAGATGATGGGTGCGCGCGGCCTGCGTGAAGCGACGCAGTTAGCCATCCTCAATGCTAACTACATCGCCAAGCGTTTGGAGGAGTCCTATCCCATTCTCTACCGTGGAACCAGCGGACACGTGGCCCACGAATGTATCATCGATATTCGCCCGCTTAAGGCTACGTCTGGCATTAGCGAGGAAGATATCGCCAAACGTTTGATGGACTATGGCTTCCACGCACCCACCATGTCATTCCCGGTGCCGGGAACATTGATGATCGAGCCCACGGAATCCGAGTCCCTTTACGAAATCGACCGCTTCTGTGATGCCATGATTGCCATTCGTGAAGAAATCAAACGTGTCGAAAATGGCGAGTGGACGCTGGAGAACAACCCGTTGGTTAATGCTCCGCATACCCAGGCAGACATTATGGACAGCCAGTGGGAGCGGCCTTACGACCGCCAGCTGGGCGCGTTTCCGTCAGAGGCGGTGATGGGAGCCAAGTACTGGCCAACGGTCAACCGCGTGGACAATGTATTTGGGGATCGCCAGCTTATCTGCTCTTGCCCCAGTATCGATGAATATCGCCGCTAAGAGTACGGCAAACCAGTAAGCAGCTAATGAACGCCTTTGATCGCTTTTATTCGGATATCAAAGGCGTTCTTTCTTGAATACGCTGCCTATAAAAGCCGTCTAGCAGCTTTTCATAGCGTTTAGGCAGCACAGAGTCACGGCGACGCAGCAGATACAGCTCTTCATTAACCGCATTGGGCAATGTCAGCGCCTTTACCTGGCGCTGCCAGGGTGAGGTTTCAAGTACCAATAGTGATACCACCGTGAAACCCAGCCCCCTCGCGACAGCGTCCAGCACCATACTCACCTCATTGGTGAATCCTTGATGGCGAAAATGCGTCATTGAGCGAAACTCATCCGGATAGTTAGCTCTCAGCAACGCATTAGCGTGGTTAATGCCGTCGTAATAGTTGAGAAATCCTATCCCCATGAGATCGGACAGCGTATTACCAGCAAAATCCGCCGGCACTACCAAGCATAAAGGCTCTTTATGCCAGAGTGTGCAGGTAAGCTCAGGATTGTTAACCGCTTCGGTGACGATTCCAATATCGTAGCGCCCCTCCAGCAGGTCATTCACAATCTCATGATTAAAGGCAAAGCTATAGTTGACGGTTAAATTAGGGTGCATTTGCTGCTGCCCTAAAATATACGGATAAAACATGAGCCCGACACTGCCCGGCGAAGCAATCCGGCAGTCGCCGCTATCCAGGGAGTCATCATCTAAACCGTGGCGAAACTGCTCATGTTCGGCAAATAACTTTAAGGCGTAATCGTAAGCGCGACGCCCTGACTCGGTTAACGTGAAACTGCGCCCTTTGCGTTCCAGCAGCGTCTTATCGAGATACGTTTCCAATTTACGAACGTGTTGACTGACCCCCGGCTGCGTCATTTCCAGGCGGTGTGCCGTTCGGGTAAAACTACCAGTCTCTACCAAGGTAATAAATGTCCGAAAATACAGGGCATTAAACATAATAAAACGCCATCTTCTTTAGCCACCATGTGCGCGCATTTTGCGCATAGGGTAGCACAGTAAGGGTTAACGCTGGTGGCGCTGTACCCTCTGCTATAGCGTGGTAGTATGCGATAAGATGAAAAATGACCAGGAAACGATGCACTAATGACCTTACCTATAACACCTCGCGCCACTATCTCTAGCATTATTTCTCCCGAAGGGAGCTTGGAAGTATTGTCTCAGCAGGAGGTCAATCGCCTTCAGAATACGTCGCAAAATGGTTTACACGACTTACTGCGTCGCTGTGCGCTTGCGGTATTAAATTGTGGCCAGCCTACCGATGATAGTGTCGCCATTCTTGAGGCTTACAAGGATTTCGATATAGAAGTGCTGCAGCAGGATCGCGGGATTCGCTTAAAGCTGACCAATGCCCCGGCAGAAGCCTTTGTCGATGGTCAGATGATCCGCGGTATTCGCGAACATCTCTCGTCTATCATTCGCGATATTGTCTACGTCTATAATGAAATTCAGCACCATAATCGGTTTGACCTTAGCACTGCAGACGGTACGACTAACGCCGTTTTTCATATCTTACGCAAGGCAGGTACCTTAAAGCCGGGCCGCGACCCCAGCCTGGTAGTTTGCTGGGGTGGTCACTCTATTTCTCGTGAAGAGTATGAGTACTCAAAAGATGTGGGCTATCACTTAGGCCTACGCGATTTAGATATTTGTACCGGCTGTGGCCCTGGCGCCATGAAAGGGCCCATGAAAGGTGCGAACGTCGCCCATGCCAAACAGAGACGTAAGGATGGCCGCTATCTAGGGATTTCGGAGCCGGGCATTATTGCCGCCGAAGCGCCGAACCCCATTGTCAATGAGCTGGTGGTAATGCCCGATATTGAAAAACGCCTGGAAGCGTTTGTTCGCCTAGGGCACGGCATTATCGTTTTCCCCGGTGGTGTGGGTACAGCCGAAGAAATTCTCTATCTACTCGGCATACTTCTGCATCCGAATAACAGCGATATCCCCTACCCGCTTATTTTTACAGGACCTGCGGACTCAGCGGCGTATTTCCAGAAAATAGATGAGTTTCTGGTTTATACCCTGGGCGAGGACATTCGTCGCTATTACACGATCATTACCGGTGACCCAGTGGCGGTGGCCCGAGCAATGCGTCAGGGCATTGACACTATCAAGGAGTTTCGTCGTAACCAACAGGATGCCTTTTACTATAACTGGCGCTTGACCATCGCCCAGGAATTTCAGGCAACGTTTGAGCCCACCCACGAAGCCATGCTTGGGCTTGCTCTGCACCGTCAGCAACCCAAGCACGAGCTTGCCGCGAATCTGCGCCGGGCGTTTTCGGGCATTGTGGCCGGTAACGTTAAAGAGCAGGGAATACGCGCCATTGAAGCGCATGGCCCCTTTGTACTCACGGCAGAACCAGCTTTAATGCAGCGCCTGGATGAGCTACTTACCTCGTTTGTCGCTCAAGGGCGAATGAAGCTGGATGGTCAGCCCTATACACCCTGCTACGTTCTTAAATAATACGTTCTCAAAAACGTACTATTGCGCGATAAACCTTACGCATTGCAGCCGTGATAACGGCTGTAATGCGCTATAGAAGCCAGGACAAAACCTTGTTAATCGCTCTGCTGACTCTTTTTGCCGCCGGTATTGTAAAAGGCGCTATTGGTTCTGGCGTACCAGTACTCGTAGTTCCGGTGCTAACAATGCTTTATGACGTCAAGCTCGCTATCGCGGTGCTTGTTGCACCTAATTTATTTAGCAATATGCTGCAGGTATGGCAGTACCGGCGTCATTTATTACCTCTTCGCTTTCTGGCAGCTTTTTCAGTAGCTGGCGCTCTAGGAATTATTTTAGGCACGTGGGGGTTAGTAGCTCTTTCTCCGGAAATACTTTCGTTAGGCGTTGCGGGCGCTATCATCCTGTACTTAATTATTAAGCTGACGAGGCGACGTTTAGCCATGCCATATGCGACGGCTTCACGCATTGTCATTCCAGTAGGCTTATTAGGCGGCGTGCTTCAAGGCGCAGCGGGCATGTCGGCCCCTGCCTCCATTACGTTTCTTAATGCAATGCAGCTGGAAAGGCCCGTCTTTATCGGCTCTATTTCAGTCTTTTTTGTCTCAATTACCTGCGTACAAATCCCCGCATTGCTCAGTGCTGGTATATTGACTCCACAACTTTCTCTTTACAGCGTGATCGCTCTGGCAATTATTCTTATCGGTATGCCTTTGGGAGCCCAACTAGGCAAGCGATTGCCCCATCGCTGGTTCGATAATCTGATTATGCTGCTACTAGCGGGCATTGCGACTAAAATTATTATTGATGCATCACTTGCCTCTTGAGCGCCTAAACCTAAGACACATAAGCAAAAAACAGTAAACGATCTACACTATACGATGTCCATGTACGGTACAGAGGCGTTCGTTTAAGGCTTGCATCCTTAATCACAAGCCTTCGGGCTAGCTGATGCATGTCCCGATATCTACCAAGGAAAGGAAAAAGTTATGACGATGATTGATCAATTACGTGATGGCAAGACAAAAGCATTCGCCAAACACTGCTTTGAAAGTGGTTCCGTTGAAAAACTCCGCGCTGCAGCCGAGGGTAGCGCAGATCAAGCAGAAATGGAGCATTGGGGCATTACGGAGGGTCAGTGGGAAGAAGCCGTTGCTGCGGCACTGGCGGACCATGAAGCGGCAGAGTAAATCTGCACTTTGCTAGGCTTTGCATTTAAAACCGTCCGCTTTACGCGCTGACGGTTTTTTTAATTATGCTTTTTTCTTAAATTATTAATAAGTATTAAAACAGCATTTTTATAAGCGTTACCTAGCAAATCGGTGCAACCAAAGTTTGCTCATAAAGTCATAGAACCAGGGAATAATGCAGATCAAGGAGAAAGATAATGTCCATTATGATTGACGACATTTTAATGCTGCCAAAGACGGACTTTGATAAAGAACTTTCGGTAGGCGATGAATGTGAAAATTATGGCCTAAAGGATAAACGCGATGAGTACAACCAGGTTTCACGAGACGTTACCCTTAAAGTAGTCGCTGTCCATGACGATGATTACGAAGTCAAAGTTATCGATATATTGACCGAATAAACCGCGACAAGCACTGATGAGCTACATCAGTAACGTAATCAGTGCTTTCTCTTAGCCCTCTACTCTTCTACTGTGACTTTTCGCAGGTCATCTACGCTAACCCCTTCCGGCAATTCAGATGCATCGGTGGGCAGCCATACAGGCGATAGATCGCTATCCTCACGCCCATTCTTGTGAGTATGGCCGGGTATACGGTAAACCACCTGGCCTCGACGATCATCCCAGGCAAAAATGCGGTCCATATCGCGTTCCTCCATTCAGCTACATTTTAATGTGGGAGTTGAGTAATGCGGCATTATCATTACTCATTATATTTAGTCGAGCACTAGCGCAGAAGCATTTTCTACGCTCAAAACAGCAGATATTATATACCGGGTATAGTGTATCGGGCTGACCGTCAGCGAGTTTAGCGCCGACTTTGCTCTTACAGCAGCAAGGGCAATGCATAACGGCCACGCACAATGACAGTGTAGTCGAGGCGATTTTGAAGGCATAAAAAAACGCCGCTCGGTGTAACCCTTAAGCGGCGTTTTTTACTTAATTGGTCGGAGTGACAGGATTCGAACCTGCGACCTTTGCAACCCCATTGCAACGCGCTACCAAGCTGCGCCACACTCCGATGTCTCGTTGGCATTTGCCTTAAGACGGTGCGTATACTAGCGTTTTACGAGGCAAATGAAAAGCTCTTTTTGCGCTTTCTTTTCAAGTATTTGCCATGACAACGAGTTGCCTTTGTCAACCGAGGGCTTATCACTGACTGGCATCGAGCAGCAGCCGTTCCATCGCCTGGTATACAGCTGGCGCAGCTACCAACAACTCCTTGGGGTATAAATCGGCAGGCACGCCTTCAGGAATTGCTGCGAGATGCCCAACAGTAGCGCCAGCCTCACGCGCAATCACCCAGCCGGCGACAAAATCCCAGGGTGAAACCGTTTCGTAATAAGCGCCTAGACGACCACAAGCGACATCGCATAAATCAAGTGCGGCGGCACCGTTACGTCGGACGTCACGACACTTGGCCAAGACAGCCCCCAATCGAGGCATCAAAGCTAGCCGGGCCTCTTTCTGATAAGGAAAACCGGTACCCACTAGTGTCTCAGCTAATAAACTTACCTTGCCCGCCTGGATAGGCTGCTGGTTGCAAAAAGCACCTAGCCCTTCTGCCGCGCTAAATGTTTCATTCAAGAAAGGCGCATGCACCACTCCCACTTTGCCAACGCCCTCTTCCATCCAACCAATAGACACGGCAACATGCTTTAAACCCTGGGCAAAATTGACCGTTCCATCGATAGGGTCAACGACCCAGAGCTTTGCAACGTTGGCATCTAGCGCACGCTCTGGCGCCAACTCTTCGCTCAGTAGCGCCTCGCCAGGGAAGTAACCATTCAAGCGCTGACGTATGAGCTGATCGACGGCTACGTCAACATCGGTGACCAATTCTTCGTCAGCCTTTAAGCGTTGCGAGAACGACTGTTCTGCGCGAGCCTTACGAATGAGTTCCCCCGCTTCTTGAGCGATTGAAATCGTTAGCGCTAAACGTTCTTCCAATGTATGCATGCTCTTCTGTCCTTTAAACACATGGCTAAAATTTCAGAGCATAGTCACACACTATGACTTTTTAAGTCACGCCCCGCAGTAAGAGCGTAAATATTAACGAAGTGCGTCCACCAGTATATCAACCACTATCCGCGTTGCTGCCTCGATCAATACCACATCGTGGCCGACATACTCCCACTCATAGCCGGGGTAGCTGGGTAATTGAGTGGCGATTGACCTATCAAAACGCTTAGCGATGCCAGGAGGCAAAGGCTTGCCCCGTTCAAGCTGGCGTTGAATGCCCGGCGGCAATGACGCTGTTGCCGGTGCATTGAACTCACGCAATAGACGTATCAGCTCGCGCTCGTTCACACGTGGTAAATCAACATACTGATCGTTGCGCTCATTACGTGATGGGCGAGCGTCTTTATGATGTCGCTGTTCGTGGTGCCCATTGTTATCACGTGCACCATGTGCCGGAGCATGGGCCGGCTGCGCAAAAGCGGTATTTACGCCAAGAAGCAACCCTAAAATACTCAATAAGACCATATAGTTAGCATGTTTCATCGTAAGCTCCCAGCCTGACACAGAAGCCTACAGTGTAGAGAGGAAATACGCAGACAGTGTGGAAATAAAATGACTTATCTAGATAAATCCGTCAGTTATGACCTGATTAATATCAAGAATTTTCAGGCATAATATTGCCAGCTTGAATCTTGATACTGCCAGCACTCTCACCACGGTAGGTTCTAATATCGTCTACGTCATCGGTTGGCTCTCTGCTTATAAAAGCCGCAGCTAAATCTTTCTTGCTAACTGTCGATGCATCAATGACACAGGAATTAAAATCAAAATCATTATAAATTTCCGCATCAACCTCTGCTGTCTGCGAGAGGGCATAATCAGTCAATATTACATTGCGAAAGGAAGCCAACTCGCCTTCACAGGCTGTTAATGAAGCTTTATCAAGATAATTGCCATATTGCGGCACCGCCACCATCATTAAAATACCGATAATGGCAATTACGACCATTAGCTCTATAAGAGTAAAACCACATTGAGAACTCACGCCGCTGATATTCTTAGCATATTTTTTCATCCCGCCCCCATTGAATCACGTAGAAAAAATTCCCTCCACAACTCTCACCACAGGCGCTGCGCTCTAATAGGCTTCCTACTACGCCTCCCAAACAATAAAGCAAACCAAATAATAATTAACCAATATTTTAATAAAAATATTGTTTTTGATGTTCTACCATAGGAACATAGTTATTAGTTATACTTTAGATAATCAATAAATACACTAATATCAGCACCTTATAAAATTACTTTCTTGAGCTGCCAATGAATTCAGGACTGGCTAGTCGTTTAATCAAAAATAAGCTTTTAAGCTATGATCAGGCAGAAAAAGCGGGCATAGTCTCCCAAGCATCGGGCATTTCGTTATTACAATATGTCGTTGAACAAAAGCTAGTCGGCTCGATTACTGCAGCCACAGCGGCGGCTTACGAATACGGTTTGCCGATTATCGATTTAGACGCTGTACAGCTGCAGGCACTACCTGAAGCCTCTATATTTCCTTCTCGCCTGTTAAAATCATTAAAAGTGCTCCCGCTAGCACTTCAGAAACGGCAATTAATCGTGGCTGTTTTTTGCCCATCGGTGCTATGCCAACTTGACGAGTTAAGATTTGCATTGGATGTCATCTGTATTGAGGGCATTCTTGCGCCCCTCGACCAATTAGAAGCTGTACTAGATAGCTACCTTAACCATCATCGCTACGCTGCATTAAAGAACACAAATGATGAGGTGAGCCACGCCTCTTCTATTGACGTTCAAGAAAGCGCTACGCTTGATGATACAACACTGAATGTCGATGACGGCCCTGTCGTTGAACTGGTTAATAAGGTGATCCTGGACGCTATTGATCGAGGCGCCTCGGATATTCATTTCGAGCCCTATGAACAACTTTTTCGAATCCGATTTCGTATTGACGGTGTGCTTATTGAAGTCGCCCAGCCACCCAAAGCAATGCGCCATCAGATAGCCGCCCGCTTAAAAATTATGGCTCGTCTCGATATTTCCGAGCGGCGCCTCCCTCAAGACGGCGCCATTAAACTGGCACTGTCAGACGCTCGGTCATTGGAGCTGCGCATCAATTCTCTCCCTACAGTGTATGGTGAGAAAATTGTGCTTCGCTTACTTGATCCTGCGGCCGTGCAATTGGGAATTGACCAGTTGGGTTTTACCGACGATCAGCGAGCGCTGTATGAACAGGCGCTAAAGCAACCGCAAGGCATGATTTTGGTAACCGGTCCTACGGGGAGCGGTAAAACGGTCTCGCTGTATACGGGCATTACGCTACTTAATAAAGTAGAACGCAACATTTGTACTGCTGAAGATCCTGTTGAAATCAAGGTGCCGGGCATTAATCAGGTCAATGTTCTGCCTAAAATCGGCCTGGATTTTGCCCATGCATTACGGGCTTTTCTTCGCCAAGATCCTGACGTGGTTATGGTGGGTGAAATACGCGATTTGGAAACCGCGGAAATAGCGGTAAAAGCAGCGCAGACGGGGCACCTGGTACTTTCAACGCTACATACTAACTCTGCGGCACAGACACTGACTCGCTTATCCAACATGGGCGTTTCAGCGTTTAATATCGCAAGCTCTGTTAGCCTTATTATTGCTCAGCGCCTTGCCCGCAAACTGTGTAACCACTGCAAAGAACCTGCTGACATTCCTATCGAAGCGCTGTACAGCGAAGGCTTTATGAACGCTGATATTCAACACGCTACCTTCTATCACGCTGTTGGCTGTAAGAAATGTACACAAGGCTATAAGGGAAGAATCGGTGTTTATGAAGTCGTGCCCGTCTCAGAAGCCGTCCGGCAACTGATTATGCAAAATGCACCGGCTATTGATATTGATCAGCAAGCTAAAAAGGAAGGATACCCAGGGCTTCGTCAGAGTGGTTTCCATTACGTTACCCAAGGCGTTACCAGTCTTGAGGAAATCAACCGGATCAGTAAGGAGTAACGCATGGCCCGGCATACCGCTAAACACAAGGCGCATTCTCCTCGACTGTATCGCTGGAAGTGGACAGGCCTTGGACCTCAAGCACGCTTATTGAGTGGAGAAACCATTGCCCATAACAAAGCGGAGGTTATCGCTACACTAACCAAACAAAATATTAATGTTCGCCGTATCCATAAACAAAATGGCCTGCGTAGCCATGGCCGAATAAAACCTTATGACATCATGATTTTTTCACGCCAAATGGCAACCATGATTCAAGCAGGCATCCCGCTTCTGCAAGCTTTTCGAGTAGTCGCGGAAAGTCTTAAAAAACCAGCCTTGGTCGCCACGGTTCACAAGCTATCCAATGATGTAGCCTCAGGAACAAGTTTTTCGGATTCCTTACGACGCCATCCGCAACACTTTGATCGCTTATTCATCAATATGGTGGATGCAGGCGAGCAGTCAGGTACCCTCGCTAAAATGCTTGAGCGCAACGCTCTTTATAAAGAAAAGGTTGAATCACTCAAAGGCCGTGTAAAAAAAGCCCTCTGGTACCCCGCTATCGTGATGCTCACAGGTATCGTTATTACGCTGCTATTACTGATTAAAGTAGTGCCCCAGTTTGAAAGCATGTTTCAAAGCTTCGGTGCTGAACTGCCGGCGATTACCCAATTCACCGTTAATCTATCGGTGGCTGCTCAAGAGTACTGGCTACCCATGACAGCGCTACTATTAGCCACTGCGCTCGTACTCAGATGGTTAACACGGCGGTCCCCAACGCTTGTCTTTCACCTACACCGTTTACTCTTACGCCTACCTATTATCGGTAGCATCATCGATAAAGCCGCCGTCGCCCGCTTTTCTCGCACACTGGCGACAACCTTCGCCTCTGGAATTCCTTTAGTGGAGGGACTGGAAACAGCTGCGGGCGCAACAGGTAATAAAGTGTATGAACAGGCAGTACACCAGGCCCAATCAGATGTAGCCACAGGTCAACAGCTGCATTTTTCAATGCGAATGACCAATTGCTTCCCCGCCTTAGCGATTCAGATGGTAAGTATTGGGGAAGAGGCTGGCGCGCTGGACACCATGCTTCTGCGCGTAGCCGATTACTATGAAGAGCAGGTCGACAACCATGTCGACGCGCTAACCTCTCTAATCGAGCCTTTTATTATCGTTGTGCTGGGAGCTCTAGTCGGAGGTATCGTGGTTGCAATGTATTTACCGATATTTGAACTGGGCAGCATTCTGTAGGCCTATTAAGGAGCGTTATGAGTTCGTCGGCATTGGGTATTGGTGTAGCAGTCTTTGTATTAGGACTTTGCCTGGGCAGTTTTTTAAATGTGGTGATTACCCGCCTTCCCGTCATGCTGATGCATCACTGGCGCCATGAAGCACGCACGGCACTTGAGCTGCCTATTGAGCACTCCTCGCGCTTTAATCTGGCAACACCTGGTTCGCTATGCCCGCGCTGTGAACAACCCATTGCCTGGCACGATAACCTTCCTCTGATTGGCTGGATCAAACGGCGTGGACGTTGTGCAAACTGCCAAACCACTATCAGCCCGCAATATCCTCTTATTGAGCTGATGGGGGGTCTGCTTGCCTTGGCCGTTACGTTACTCCATGGACTTAGCATTTCGAGCCTGTTTATTTATGCCGCGTGCATGACACTTTTAGCACTCGCGGTTATCGATTTTCGCACGTATCTTCTGCCCGATGTGCTGACACTGCCACTACTCTGGGCCGGCTTGTTATATCAACTAGTTTTTCAGCCCTTCTTACTGACTAATGCAGTCGTAGGCGCCATGGCGGGCTACCTAATACTTTGGAGTTTTTTTTGGACGTTTAAACTGCTTACGGGCAAAGAAGGCATGGGTTATGGGGATTTCAAGCTTCTGGCTGCTTTGGGTGCTTGGCTCGGGTGGACATTTTTACCGTTACTGTTATTACTCTCAGCGGGCCTTGGGGCAATTGTCGGCATTATTGCGCAAGCAAGTTTTCCACGCCTACGTGGTGCTCCTCTTCCCTTTGGCCCCTTCCTGGCGATTGCGGGATGGGTATGTTTATTAGTAGGTAACGATCTAATGGCTGTCTATCTCTCTTATCCCTAAGGCCTCAACACTGCTCCACTTCCTGGCCTTTCAATCATTGTTTATGGTCAGGATATCAATCGGAAGGTACCGACTTTCCACTCAAAAGCGCGTAAAATGAAACCTCAAAGAACGTATTGAAGGGCGGCTATGATTATTGGCTTAACCGGGGGTATTGGTTCAGGAAAATCAACGGTTGCACGCGCATTTGAATCGTTAGGTATTGGCTGGGTCGATGCCGACGATGTCGCCCGGGAAGTGGTTAAACCAGGCGAACCTGCACTAAGCGCAATCATCAATTACTTTGGTCCGCGTGTTGCCAAAACAGATGGCACGCTTGATAGAGCGATGCTGCGCTCGCTGATTTTCGAAGACCCATCTAAACGTCAGTGGCTTGAAGCGGTAACACATCCTCGAATCAGAGAGCGCCTGATCGAACACCTGACACATCTATCTGGTCACTCGCCTTACGTTTTACTCGTCTCACCGCTACTTTTTGAATCTGGCCAAGATGCTTTAGTTGCCCGTTCAATCGTGGTGGATGTACCGCCCGACATGCAGCTTTCACGCACGCTCGCCCGCGATGGGGTAAGCGCTAAGCAAGTTCACGCAATTCTTGCCGCTCAGCTTCCCCGTGAAGAGCGCTTAGCGAAAGCCGACGACGTGATTGATAACAGTGGTAACCATGCCCACTTGATGGAACAAGTCGAGCGCTTGGACAGAGCCTATCGTAACGGCTGACTTAATTTTTTAATTTTAGGATTTTTTTGTTATGTCTCATTCCGCCAATGATGCCCCGCTTGAAGTTAACTGCCCACAATGCGGCAAAGCGGTTGCATGGTCACCTGAAAGCACCTATCGACCGTTTTGCAGCAAACGCTGTCAATTAATTGATTTTGGCGCGTGGGCAGAAGAATCTCACCGAATCGCAGGCGAGTCCGCCATGGACGAAGCTGATCTAGACACCCTGTTGGCACAAGCTGATAAAGATGCGCCTCTTTCTTAACGGATTGTTGATCAGGTGAGGTAAATATTGGCCATGCTGGAACCCGACGTAACCGCTTATCGCTTATTGCATGAGCTTGATGATCGATTTGACCATCTGGTTGGCACTATTGAGGTGGCCCTGGTCCTGTACGAACGGCAGCGCCCGGCTACGTGGGTCCTGCATCAGCCCACCGTTGATTCCGACTGGCTGCGCCACGCGCTGCTGGATATGTGGCATCAGGAAGGCCAGGACGGGCGGGAAACACGTAATTACGTAGGGGTAATTGCCGCTGACGAACCGCTTATCGAAGCAGTAGACGCAATTAACCATGCTAAAACAGCGATTAGCGAATTAATTCAAAAAATAAAAGCGCTCTCTCCAAAAGCGTTTGGAGAAATTAAACACCGCCTACCGCAACGACACCCTCACGTAGACAATGTACTGCGGCGCAGTGGCTTTGCCAGGCTGCATCTTAAACAGTGCTGGCGACATCTACCTATCGCTGAGGCGCCCGTCTCACGCATACGGCTTGCCTGGTATAGCAGTGGCCGCTCTATCAAGCGGCTGAGTGTCCAAGAGGCGGAACGAAAATTAATGCTGCTGGATACCGAAGCGCCACACGTACGTATCCAGTTACGCAAGCTGGCCGCCCTGCCTAGCAATGAAATATTGGCTCAGGTGCAAGCACAAGCGCCTTTGATGCGAGCCAACCTCTTTTTTACTGAACCGTTGCTTGATGGGCATTCGCGACGGGCTCTTAATATTGCCATGCCCCTGCTTGTTCCCGCCCCTGATAAGCGCCTACCTCAAGTTAACTCGCCCTCTTTACAACCGCCCTTAGAGCGAACGCGGGCTAAAAGACGCGATGAGAAGATTGAGCACGACGCGTACCTACCTAGCTTACGTATTTATCGCTACCGTCAGTAAGGCCTGCGAACGGTTAGCGATAAACCATCAACAGACGTACACAAGCCCTTAAGGCGTAGAAATGGCGGGAGCTTCGTCTTGAGGCCAGAGGTCATATTCTAACAATGTTGAAATCAATTCATTTAATACTTGGTCAGACTGATCATATTCGCTCATTAGCGCTTTCAGCTGCTGCTCGAACAAACGATCTCTTACCTGCTGCTGTTCGACTGCATCGTCTTTTTCTAACGCGGCTAAGGAGCGTACGGGAGGCCCTGTTGGAATGTCAAAACCACTATTAGGATCTTCCAGCTGACGTAATGCCTGAGCAAATGCATCATCCAACTCACGAAACTTACGCAGCTTGTCACGCTCATCCAACTGTTTTGGAGCTTTGTGATATTTCATTGATGTTTCATTTACACCTTACTTGAAATGGTCGAAGCACCTGGTAGACAGGCATTTTCCACAAGTGTGTTCAATTGCGTAAAGTTAACCTAAAAATGACTATTTGCCTGATGGAATGTAACTAACAAGCCATCATAACGCACAGCCCTATCAATGCGGATCTGTTGATGCAGGGTGAGGCAATTGCACATAACCTAGCAAAGAAAGGGAGAATGCCTGCCCCTGCAACACATGAGTATATATAGGCAATGATATACCCACTTGCCAGCAATACTATAGTTCATCAGATGTTCAATAAAGGCTAACAAGGCTGAAAACAATCCATACCGGTAGCACAAGCGCTCAGAAAATACATGGCCAACCCATGTGACGCATGATCATGCGACCTAAAAATCTGAGCTGTAAATACGCTTAGTAAAACGCCCTACAGCAGCAACTTTGCAAATTGTCTAACGTCGCCGACGGAGCGTCGACTCGCTCAACACAGACCCTAGTTTACTATTAAACTACTCTCAATTCTTCTTTAGCGGTGGCAATCAAGGTAAGTAGGCTATGGCAAACGTGACACAGCACCTGAGGCACCTGTACGTAGCTTCTGGCCCGTCAGCTCAATGTGCGGCGATAGGTCACGCATTCTGCAGAGAGCTAAGCAACCCCAATCCCTTTTTATAGAGTTACTAATTAATAAAAGCAAATACGCTAAGGGTCTATTCAATGCCATCTTACCTACGATACGCCATAGGAGTATACCTTGAAAATCCCCACGATGGTTATCGTCTAGCGCTGCCGATCAAATAATGCAGAGGCGACATTTCCAATGTTTCCTCGATCAATTAACACAAAAAATAGACCGAAGCTTTGCAGAGAAGCACTGTCGCTTCACAGCATGCCCTTCTCGCTAGATTAAGCATCCCGCTGCTATGCTAGCCGCTATCAACTAAGGATGGATCTTCAGGCTACTATTTTAGAGATTTAAACAACGATAAAAATGAAAACGGCATTTCCTAGTAGAAATGCCGATCATTACTATTTAGTCTTCCATGCTTTCCAGCCATGACTCTACGGCTTCGTCACCGTATTCGTCTTTCCAGCTACGCAAACCTTTATGGTTACCACCTCGGGTTTCAATTACTTCACCCGTTTTTGGATTTTTGTAAATTTTAAGACGGCGCTTACGGCGATTCGCATTATTACCTGCCGACGCTTTCGTACCACGCTGATCATTTGCAGGATCTAGCAGTGCAATAACATCTGCGGGACGTTTACCAAACTCGTTCATTAGCGCTTCAAGCTTAGCTTTGAATTCCAACTCGCTTTTTAAACGCTGATCGCCTTCAAGACGTTGCAAGTCTTCTTGAAGCTGCTTAAGTTGCTGCTCTTTTTGAATATATTCATTTAGAAGTGACATGGGGGAGTCCTTATACTTCAGGTTTATCTACTAGATACTGAATTGACCTGCACAATATCCATTAGTTCAGAATGCGCGCTCATTATTACTTTAAAACTACACTTTGACAATAGTCTAGACGGTTTTCATTCGACTACTAATATTTTTTTAAGTGTTTAATGTAATTTTATAAACGTTTAAATACGTCATTAGCGTCAATCTAATAAAACAACACTATTAGAAAACCATAAATTCACATACAAAAAAAAGCGCCGCCCATAGGGCGGCGCTTCTTAGAACCAGCGACTAAATAGCTTAGTCTTGGCCCATCTGCTGTTTGATCAGATCACCGATAGTGGTCGGACCACCAGCTTCGGGTTCTTGATCACGCAGCTTTTTCAGGTTCTGACGGGTATCATCCTGCTCTTTCGCTTTGATCGACAGATTAATCTGACGGCTCTTGCGATCGACATTAATGATACGCGCTTCAACGCTGTCGCCTTCGTTCAGCACATTACGCGCGTCTTCAATACGGTCAGCACTGATTTCAGAGGCTTTGAGGATGGCAATAACGTCGGTTGCCAGCTCAACGTGTGCTTCTTTAGCGTCTACTTCAACAATACGGCCAGTCACAATGCTGCCCTTATCGTTAACAGACAGGTATTCAGCAACAGGATCGGAATCCATTTGCTTGATACCTAAAGAAATGCGCTCACGCTCAGGATCGATAGACAGAATAACGGCTTCGGCTTCATCGCCTTTCTTGAAGTTACGAACCGCTTCTTCACCAGTCTCTGTCCAGGAAATATCGGATAGGTGAACCAGACCATCGATACCGCCTTCAAGGCCGATAAAGATACCGAAGTCAGTGATTGACTTGATGGTACCTGAAACACGGTCGCCCTTGTTGTATTCAGCGTTAAACGTTTCCCACGGATTAGCAGTACACTGCTTGATACCCAGAGAAATACGACGACGCTCTTCATCGATATCCAACACCATGACGTCAACATCGTCGCCCACTTGGACAACTTTAGACGGATGGATGTTTTTGTTGGTCCAATCCATTTCAGAAACGTGAACCAGACCTTCAACGCCCTCTTCCAGCTCAGCAAAGCAGCCGTAATCGGTCAGATTAGTGACCACAGCATGTACTTTGGTGCCTTCCGGGTAACGCTGCTTAATGTTGACCCACGGATCTTCGCCCAATTGCTTCAGACCCAATGAAACGCGGTTGCGCTCACGGTCAAACTTCAGCACTTTAACGTTGATTTCGTCGCCAACAGCAACGATTTCAGACGGGTGCTTGATGCGCTTCCACGCCATATCGGTGATATGCAGCAGGCCGTCAACACCACCCAGATCTACGAACGCGCCGTAGTCTGTCAGGTTCTTAACGATACCTTTGATCTGCTGGCCTTCCTGAAGCGTTGCCAGCAGCGCTTCGCGCTCGGCACTGTTTTCAGCTTCAAGAACGGCACGACGAGAAACAACAACGTTATTGCGCTTCGGATCAAGCTTGATGACTTTAAAGTCCAGCTCTTTATTTTCCAAATGCGCAGTATCGCGAACCGGACGTACGTCGACCAAAGAACCCGGCAGGAAGGCACGGATAGAGTCGACGTCGACAGTGAAGCCGCCTTTGACTTTACCGTTGATCACGCCTTTGATGATTTCGTCTTTCTCGAAGGCGGCTTCCAGAATCTTCCAAGCTTCTGCGCGCTTGGCTTTTTCACGGGACAGACGTGTTTCACCGAAGCCATCTTCTACGGCTTCCAGTGCAACGTGAACGTCGTCACCGATAGCGATGTTTAACTCGCCATTTTCATCGCGGAATTGTGCCGCCGGGATCTGGCCTTCAGATTTAAGACCAGCATTGACGGTAACCCAGTCGCCATCGATGTCGACAACTTGAGCCGCGACGATAGCGCCTGGCTCCATGTTAATGTCGTTAAGGGACTGTTCAAACAGTTCAGCAAAGCTTTCGCTCATGGTTTTCCTACGTGATCAACGTTGTTGAGGCATAAATGCCTTCTCCGTACCACCAGCGAGTACGGGCCTAATGTCACTCTGCTTTTGGAGGTGTTAGCGCTGGTTAGACCTGACCGGGCTCACTGATATGAACGATCATATGAACTGCCGCCCTGCCACGTCGTGACACCTTTCCAAAAACGCCGCAAGGGAGAATCAGGTGTCGGATGCCAACCCTTTCAGGGCAAGCAATTCCGTCAGCCGTTCAACCACTTCCGGTATGCTCAGGCGCGTGGTATCAAGCGTAATGGCATCATCTGCCGGCTTGAGAGGTGCCACGCTGCGCTGCGTGTCGCGTGCATCGCGTGCCTGAATCTCCTTCAAAAGACTCGAAAGACTAGCATTCATGCCCGCTTCCTGCAACTGAAGATGGCGTCGACGCGCACGTTCTTCAGCACTAGCGGTTAAAAATATCTTTAATGGCGCATCCGTGAATACCACGGTTCCCATATCACGGCCATCGGCCACGAGCCCTGGCGCCTTCTGAAAATCCCTCTGTCGTTGAAGCAGAGCCGCACGAACGGCGGGTAGCGCAGCTACCTGAGAAGCCAACTCACCAGTTTGTTCGGTCCGGATCGACTGGCTTACATCATCACCTTCAAGCAGCGTACGGGGCTTACCGCCCTCAATGGGGAAAGCGACATCCAGCGACTCTGCTAATGCGGCAACTGCCTCTTCGTCATCAAGCGCAATACCGTGCTTCACCGCTGCGGTAGCCGTTAGCCTATAAAGCGCCCCGCTATCCAGCAAATGCCAGCCCAAACGTTCGGCAACCAAACTACTAATGGTTCCCTTGCCTGCCCCACCGGGTCCATCAATGGCCAGAACAGGGATACGCTTAGTCATGCTGCCCCTCCACGTTAACCCTCATGCCAATTTTATTAGCCAGTTCAACGAAGCTGGGGAATGACGTTGCCACATTGGCGCAGTCATCAATGATAATGTCGTCACTAGCCCGCAGTGAAGCAATCGTAAACGCCATGGCGATACGATGATCACCCAGGCTATCAATGCGTCCACCGCCGTAGCTTGGCACTTGTGCGTCAGCGTTACCCAGGATATCGATACCATCTTCAACTACCGTATGCTCAACGCCTAAAATTGCCAACCCATCGGCCATGGCCTGAATACGATCAGACTCTTTAACGCGGAGTTCTTCAGCACCACGCAAGCGCGTTGTTCCTTGGGCGTTAGCGGCGGCTATAAATAGCGCAGGGAATTCATCAATCGCAAGCGGCACTTGGTCGACCGGAATATCAATACCCTTAAGCGGCGCATATCGAATGCGAATGTCGGCCACCGGCTCGCCGCCCACTTCAGCTTGGTTAAGAAGCTCAAGATTGGCGCCCATCAGCGTAAGAATATTAATGACGCCAACACGGGTCGGGTTAATGCCTACATGCTCAAGGGTGATATCGGCCCCTGGCGTAATCGCTGCGGCCACCATAAAGAACGTCGCCGATGAAATATCGGAGGGGACGTCAATGGGGCCAGCGCTTAAGGTTCCGCCACCCTGCAACCAGCAGGTGTCACCTTCGCGTGACACTGAATAGCCAAAACCATTAAGCATACGCTCAGTATGATCACGCGTTGGCGCCGGTTCTCGTACGCGCGTTTCACCTTCGGCATAAAGCCCGGCCAACAGTAGGCATGATTTCACTTGGGCGCTAGCCATGGGCATATCGTAGAAAATGCCTTTAAGCGCCGTGCCACCTTTAATTTTTAGTGGCGGACGGCCACCCTCAGCCGTTTCAATAGAAGCCCCCATCAAACGCAACGGGTCAGCCACCCGTGCCATAGGGCGTTTGGTCAACGACTCATCACCAGTAAGCTCACTATCAAATGCCTGCCCGGCTAAAAGCCCCGCGAACAGCCGCATGGCGGTTCCAGAGTTACCAACATAAATTGGTCCGGCCGGTGCTTTAAGGCCCTTTATTCCCACACCGTGAATTGTTACACGCCCCTGGTGTGGACCTTCAATCGCCACGCCCATTTCACGAAAGGCTTGCAGCGTGGCCAGGCTATCTTCACCTTCAAGAAACCCTTTGACCTCAGTCACGCCTTCGGCGAGGGCGCCCAGCATAATGGAGCGGTGCGATATGGATTTATCGCCCGGTACGCGTAAACGGCCTTGAGCCTGGCCGCCTGGCCGTACTCGATAAGTTACCTTACCTTGTGGTTGCATATTATATTCCGCTTGATAGCTGGTTTTATTCAATAACGTATCAAAGTAATGCCGTGCGTGGCTGGCACGATCGAAGGTCGCAATAAGGGCATCGCTATCGCCCTGCTCAATCGCTTGGCGCAGCCGGGCAAGACCTGCTTCAAAATCATCCAGTGACGTCAGCACCGCCTCGCGATTGGCCGTAAAGATATCCCGCCACATCACCGGGTCGCTGCCAGCGATACGCGTAAAGTCGCGAAAACCTCCGGCGGCGTATCGAAATATCTCAAGACGCTCGTCTTGACGGGCAAGCGTATCAACCAATGAAAATGCTAATAGATGGGGTAAATGGCTGGTCCGCGCCAACACCTGATCGTGACGCTCAACGTCCATCTCCAGCACACAGGCACCGCAGGCCTGCCACAACGCGCGCACCCGCATCAAAGCATCTGGATCAACATCCGGCTCAGGGGTCAAAATAACGTTGTGGTGAACATAAAGCGCCGGGTTAGCCGCCGCCACACCGCTCTTTTCTGAGCCTGCTATAGGATGGCCCAAAACCATATTGGGCGGTACTCGGCCAAACACACGCGCCGCGCAGTCTCGGATGGTCGCTTTCGTGCTACCTACATCCGTTAATACCACGTTGCTAGCAGCATGTGTGATCAGGTCTGCAAGCGATGCCATCACCGACTCCATTGCCAACACAGGTACCGCGATAACGATCATGCTGGCGCCTGCCACTTGATCAGCAAGCGCCACGCCACCGGTATCGATTAATCCCATATCGATACCGCGGGCAATTTCATCTTCGCTTGGATCACAGGCCGTGATCACACCCTTAAATCCTGAGGCACGCAAGGCCGCCGCCAAGGACCCGCCAATCAAGCCCAAGCCAACGATCAGCAGGCGCTGTTCGTGGCAGGAAGGCATACCATTTACCGGCAATACTGCAGCCGTCACAGCACGCCCTGCGGATAAGAACCCAAGACACGCAGCTCAGAGGCACGCAGCCTGACTTCTTCCAGCACGGCAGCGACTCGAGGCTCATCAGCATGGCCTTTAAAATCGATGAAGAATACGTAATTCCAGACACCGCTGCGTGACGGGCGCGTTTCAATACGCGTCAAATCAATTTTATGGCGATGGAAAGGCTCTAGCAGATCATGTAGCGCGCCGGGCAAGTTACGCATGGCCACCACAACCGACGTTTTATCGTCACCCGCCATGGGCACTTGCTGATTGCCGATAATTAAAAACCGGGTCGAATTATCCGGTCGGTCTTCAATTTTATCGGCAATACGCTCAAGGCCGTAAAGCTTTGCGGCCATGTCGCCAGCGATTGCCGCGCTGTGCCATTCGGTTTTTACCAGCTTGGCTGCTTCAGCATTAGACGACACCGGTACACGTTCCGCGTGCGGATAATGCGCATCCAACCACTTGCGGCACTGTCCAAAAGACTGGGGATGGGAATAGATACGGGATATTTTATCGCGCCGCGTCGTATCACTAATCAACAGATGATGGTGAATACGTAATACGACCTCACCACAAATATGGATAGAAGAATCCATAAAAGTGTCGAGCGTATGGTTAACTACGCCTTCCGTTGAGTTTTCAACGGGCACAACACCGTAG
Organism: Halomonas sp. AOP7-B1-5; assembly: GCF_052353045.1. Lineage (NCBI taxonomy): Bacteria > Pseudomonadati > Pseudomonadota > Gammaproteobacteria > Oceanospirillales > Halomonadaceae > Halomonas > Halomonas sp. AOP7-B1-5. The sequence continues at coordinate 103,185 of NZ_JBQTDC010000005.1, forward strand.
TTAACCGCGCCGGCTTCCACTTCACGAAAGACTTCATCAATGGCCGCCATGGGTAGACTGATAGCGCTGCCGCCAAAGTGCTTTAAGGCTGCCTGCTGGGTAAACGTGCCTTCAGGGCCCAGATACGCAACCTTAACTGGCTGTTCAAGAGCCAAACACGCCGACATGATTTCGCGAAACAGCCGCGCCATCTCTTCAGAATCAAGAGGCCCCTGGTTTAGCGCCATAATACGCCGCAATACCTGCGCTTCGCGCTCAGGACGGTAAAACACCGCATCTTTGTCTTGAGCAAGCTTAACGTGAGCGACTTTCTGGGCGCAGTCAGCACGCTCACTGATCAGGCGTAGAATATCGCCATCCAGTTGATCAATACGCTGCCGCAGTTCGTCCAAATCGACCGGCGTGTCGGACATAGTTATTAGCCCCTTCGTTTTTCAAAATCTGCCATAAAAGCCACCAATGCATCGACTGCTTCTTCGGGCACCGCATTGTATAAACTGGCGCGCATTCCTCCCACGCTGCGATGGCCTTTTAAATTTAGCAGCCCAGCCTGATCCGCTTCTTGCAAAAAAGCCTTATCGAGCGCTGAATCGGCTAGCACAAACGGCACGTTCATGCGTGAGCGGTTCTGTTCAGCAATCGGATTGCTATAAAAATCGCTGGCTTCAATGGCGGCATAGAGTTTGTCCGACTTGCGCTGATTGATTGCATCCATAGCCGTTAGACCACCGATATCATTGCGCAACCATTCGAAGACAAGCCCAGCCAAATACCATGCATAGGTTGGCGGTGTATTCACCATGGACCCGGCTTCCGCCAGCATTTGATAATCAAACAACGAAGGAATATCGGGCTTAGCGCGGCCTATTAGATCATCACGCACCACCACCAGTGTTAATCCCGCAGGGCCTATATTCTTTTGTGCTCCGGCGTAGATAACGCCAAACTCCGAGACATCAATTGGCTTGGAAAGAATGTTGGATGACATATCGCACACTAGCGGAACGGATTGACCATCCTCACGTGTCATGTGCGGCGTGTAATCAAACTCCAGACCACCAATCGTTTCATTGGAGGTGTAGTGCAGATAGGCAGCGTCTTTGCTGACCCGCAGTACATCATGCTCAGGCACAGCAACGTGCCCGTTAGGCTCGCTGCTGCCCGCCACATGACACGCATAGCCCAGCCGCTTGGCTTCGTTAAGTGCCTTTTTGCCCCAAATGCCTGTCTGAATAAAGTCAGCACTGCCACCCTGACCCAACAGGTTCATGGGCAGCATGGAAAATTGCAGGCTGGCACCGCCTTGCAAAAACAGCACTTTATAATTTTCGGGCACGCCGAGCAGCTGGCGAAAATCCGCCTCTGCCTTTTCCGCAATCGCGACAAACTCATCGCTGCGGTGGCTCATCTCCATAACGGACAAGCCACGCCCTTGATAGTCCACCAGCTCGCTGCGGGCCCTTTCGAGCACCGCAACAGGCAGGGCCGCTGGCCCTGCACAAAAGTTATAGTGACGTGTCATCAGTCCCAGTGTCCTGTGCGCTTGCGTCCGCGTTGTCTTGCTCGCCCTCGTCAACCAGTGTCTCCAGTTCACTGTCAACAGGCTCATCAACACGCACGGTTTTAACCAGTTTTTCTTCTTTACCCAGACGAATCAGCATGACGCCCTGGGTATTACGCGAAGTGGTAGAAACCTCTTCCACGCGTGTACGCACCAGCGTGCCACGGTCTGTAATCAGCATCATTTCATCGCTGTCATAAACCTGCATGGCGGCTACCAGCGAACCGTTGCGCTCACTGGTTTGCATGGCGATAACACCTTGACCGCCACGCCCACGCAGCGGGAACTCTTCCAGACGCGTACGCTTACCGTAACCATTTTCACTGGCCGTCAGAATGTAGATCTGACCTTCTACCTGAGTGCTTTCAGTGGCGTTTTCTTCAACACCTTCTGCAACCACATCGGCATCGGCTTCCGCGTCAATCTGCTGGCTTTTGGGGATAATCAGGCTGATTACTTCAGCGCCATCCGCCAGACGCATGCCACGCACACCGCGAGCGGTACGGCCCATTGCGCGCGCCTTGCCTTCTTCAAAACGGATCGCTTTACCATTCGAAGAGAGCAACATGGCATGGTCAGAGCCTGACGTAATGGCCGCGCCGACCAGACGGTCGCCTTCTTCCAGGTCGATGGCAATCAGGCCTACGCTACGCGGACGAGAGAACTGCTCAAGGCTTGTCCGCTTCACGGTGCCATTGGCGGTCGCGAAGAAGATATAGTGTTCCGGATCGTAATCACGTACCGGTAGAATGGCGTTAACCGATTCGCCCTCTTCCAGCGGCAGCATATTGACCAGAGGCTTGCCGCGCGAACCACGGCTAGCGGACGGCATCTCGTACACTTTCAGCCAATACACTTTACCGCGGTTGGAGAACAGCAGAACGGTATCGTGGGTTGAAGCAACGAGCAGATGTTCAATCACATCCTCGTCTTTCATCGACGTTGCCGACTTGCCGCGTCCTCCACGCCGCTGCGCTTGATAATCCGAAAGCGGCTGGGTTTTAGCGTAGCCAGAGCGTGATACGGTAACCACCATGTCTTCTTCGGCAATCAGGTCTTCGATCGACAGATCCAGATGGCTTGCCTGAATTTCAGTGCGGCGATCATTGCCGTATTGATCGCGTACGGCATGCAACTCTTCGCGAATCACTTCCATCAACCGGTCGGCCGAGGCAAGGATTTCGGTCAGCTCGGCGATTCTTTCCAGAATAGCCAGGTACTCATTGAGCAGCTTCTCGGTCTCAAGGCCAGTTAAGCGATGCAGCCGCAGCTCAAGAATGGCCTGCGCCTGGGCAGGCGATAGGCGATATTCGGTAGCCGAGGGATTAAGGCCAAAGCTTTCATCCAACTCTTCGGGCTTGCATGACGTGGCGCCCGCCCGCTCTAGCATCCCGGTGACCTGGCCAGGCTGCCACGTTTTCGTCAACAGCTTCTCTTTGGCTTCAGCGGCATTGGGCGAGGCTTTAATCATCTCGATGATTTCATCAATATTCGAGATGGCAACCGCCAGGCCTTCCAATATATGCCCGCGCTCACGCGCTTTCTTAAGCTCAAACAGCGTCCGACGCGTCACCACCTCACGGCGGTGACGAATAAACGCTTCCAGCATTTCTTTCAGGTTCAGCGTGCGTGGCTGGCCATTTTCAAGGGCCACCATATTGATACCAAACACGTTTTGAAGCTGTGTCTGGGCAAAGAGATTATTAACGACGACTTCACCCGACTCGCCGCGCTTAATCTCAATAACGACCCGCAAGCCGTCTTTATCAGACTCATCGCGCAGCTCGGCAATGCCTTCGATTTTCTTTTCTTTAACCAGCTCGGCGATTTTTTCAATCAGGCGCGCTTTGTTTACCTGATAAGGCAGCTCGGTAATGATGATGTGATCACGCCCCGTCTTATCATGGTGCTCGATCGTGTGGCTGGCACGTACATAGATGCGCCCACGCCCGGTGCGGTAAGCATCTAAAATGCCCGCACGCCCATTGATAATACCTGCGGTCGGGAAATCAGGACCGGGGATGTACTCCATCAGATCGTCCACCGACAGCGTGTAGTCATCGATCAACGCCAAACAGCCGTCGATAACTTCGCGCATGTTATGCGGTGGAATATTGGTCGCCATACCTACCGCAATACCCGATGAGCCGTTAATCAGCAGGTTGGGGACTTTAGTGGGCAATACGGCAGGAATACGTTCGGTACCGTCGTAGTTATCGACCCAATCGACGGTATCTTTTTCAAGATCCGCCAGCAACTCATGTGCCAGGCGCGACATGCGCACTTCGGTATAACGCATGGCGGCGGCGTTATCGCCATCAATCGAACCGAAGTTGCCCTGGCCGTCGACCAGAACGTGACGCATCGAAAAGTGCTGCGCCATCCGTACGATGGTGTCGTAAACCGCACTATCACCATGCGGGTGATATTTACCGATGACATCGCCGACAACACGCGCCGATTTCTTGTACGGTTTATTCCAGTCATTACCCAGTTCATGCATGGCAAACAGCACACGCCGGTGAACAGGTTTCAGACCGTCACGCACATCGGGTAGCGCGCGGCCGATAATGACACTCATCGCATAGTCGAGATACGACTGTTTGAGCTCGTCTTCAATATTGACGGGCAAGATTTCTCTGGCGATGTCACCCATGAAAGTCAGATCCTTTGCACTGCATTGGCACTGCGAGAGTTGAAAGCGCTTAAATACCGCTACTGCTAGACAGCAAGACGGTGCGCAGATACTGCTACATCATACCACTGCATCCGCAGCAAGGGCAGCCGGGTACCGCGCATTGATTGTTATACCGAAAACTGCTCTTTGGTTAGTATCAATCCTTTAAGCGCATGACTCACGCTGCCTTCGATGGTCGCCGCCTTATTGGCCCGCATATCGAGAAGCACAAAGGTAAGGTCGGCTTGGGCAATCAGTACGCCATCGTCTCGATAAATTCGATGATGGCAAATGGCGCTTCGCTCGCCCACCTCCACAATACCCGTCAATACGATTAAATCATCGCCATGCCCTGCTGCCGCTCGGTAATCAATATTCAGATTCACCACGACAAATGCACGCCCGGCATCATGAAGCTCGCTAATCAACGCCGGGTGTTCGTCAAAAAATGCCCAGCGGCCCTCCTCCATAAATTCCAGATAGCGGGCGTTGTTGACATGCCCGTAACCATCTAAATGAAAACCGCGAACGCGCAGATGAACGCGAGAGAGCGACTTGGACATAACAACTCCTTTGGTGGTTGTTCAATAAACTTAAAAAGCGACTGATAAGCCATTGACTTAATCAAACACAAGTTTAAAACACATACAATAAGCACCTATACAGTAAGGTGCTGGCAGGAATGCCCCGCTTTCGACATAATGTGCCACCTTTTGAACAGGATCGGTGACATGTGGTTTAAGCACCTGCATTTATATCGCCTACACGGCGCGCCAGAGCTCGACAGCACAACACTTTCTGATGCGCTACAAGCTCACGCAGCCAAACCGCTGGGCAATGCGGATGCCCGACGCCTGGGCTGGACAGCTCCCGCAGGACGGCTTAGCGGTGGCCAGTTGCTCCACGAGATTCAAGGCCAGCGTTTGCTTTCGGTATTGCGTCAAGAACGCCTGCTCCCCGCCTCGGTGGTGAAAGAAGAAGTTGATGAGCAGGTTGCTGACATAGAAGCCCGTGAAGGCCGCAAGGTCACACGTAAAGAGAAGACGGCGCTCAAAGAGCAGGTAACCGAAGCGCTTCTTCCGCGAGCCTTTGTGCGCAGCCAGAAGGTTGATCTGTGGTGGGATACGCGACGCCACTTGATTGGCATTAACGCAAGCTCCCGCACCCGAGCTGAAGATCTTCTGGATCTACTCCGTGAGACACTGGGCAGCCTTAAAGCCACGCCTTTATCGTCCCAGACGCTACCCATCCGCGCGATGACGACCTGGCTTGGCGACCCCGCCAGCCGCCCTGCGGATTTACAGTTGGGCGATCAGGTTGAACTTAAAGCCAAGGGCGATGATGGCGTACTCCGCGCCCGTCAGGTTGATCTGGATAGCGATGAAATTCAGCAACTGCTGGAAAGTGGACGTCAGGCAAGCAAGCTTGCGATGAGCCTGGAAGGCCGCTTAAGTTTTGTACTGCATGACGACCTCGCGCTTAAATCGCTACGGTTTGGCGATGCCTTGATCGAAGAAGCGGACCACGCAGACGATGGCGATGACGCCCTGGCCCGACTTGAAACCGACTTTATTTTAATGGCGCAGGCGTTATCCGATGACGTTGCGCGTCTGATAGAGTGGCTGGGTGGTGAAAACAAGCAGGAACCTGCGACGCCAGCAGATGCCTAACGTTTGATCTCGCTGCAATGAATCGATTTTTACTGTTTATCATCCAACGGATCGCATGACTCATCACAACGACGTAACCAACGCTCTAAATGCCACCGACCCGTGGGCAGATATACGCCCGTATACGGACACCGAAGTGGCCGATGTCCTTGCACGACTGGCCCGCGACAGCGAGCTACTGGATGCGCTTACCCGCTTTCGATTGCCCCGCATGGCACGCTGGGTTCCATCGCTTGCGCGCAAGCTTGCAAGCAATGCGATACAGCGTGAAGTAAAAGGGGTCACGACGGTACGCGATTTTCAAATGCGCATTGCCAGCTACATGGAGCGCATGATTCGCACCACAACAGATGCATTTGAAGTCTCAGGCCTGGATAAACTCGATCCAGAAAGTGCCTATCTGTTTATTGGCAATCACCGAGATATATCGCTCGACCCCGCCTTTGTTAATTACGCACTCTACCAGGCAGGGCGCGATACGGTGCGTATTGCCATCGGCGATAACTTGCTGAAAAAACCGTATGTCACCGATCTGATGCGGCTTAATAAAAGCTTTATCGTTCCGAGGAGCGCACGCGGCAAACGCGCCATGCTGGCCGCCTACCAGCAACTTTCCGCCTATATTCGCCACTCGATTACCGGTGATAACCACTCTATCTGGATGGCGCAGCGTGAAGGGCGTGCCAAAAACGGCATTGACCGCACTGACCCCGCGATCATCAAGATGCTCACCATGGCCAAGCGTAATGCAGAGCGCGACATGGTGTTTGGCGACGCCGTGGCTGAACTTAAACTCGTCCCGGTCTCCATCAGCTATGAATACGACCCCTGTGACCTGCAAAAAGCCCAGGAGCTGCATGACATAGCGAACCAGGGAAGCTACGCAAAAAGCGAATTTGAAGATATTCGCTCGATTGTCTCGGGTATTACCGGTGAAAAAGGCCGAGTACAGCTACGCTTTGGCACCCCGGTAGGTGCCGACATGGCCACCCCAGACGAAGTAGCAGCTGAGATTGATCGCCAGGTTATCGGCGGTTATCGGCTTTACCCAAGCCATTACCTGGCTCTGGAAGCACTCGGTGAAGCACCGGAGCTAGTGGCTCGCAAGACGATTACCCGCCAGGACCGTGAGCGCTTTAAAGCGCGTATGGAAAGCATTCCTGAGAACCTTCGGCCATACTGGTTAGCACAGTATGCCAACCCCGTTAAACACAAAGCGGGGCGTTTGACGCTTAAATAATAGGACTGCGCGATAGGCTTTGGACCCAGTCGAGCCATGCCCGCTCCACAAAAAAATGCTATGGTCAATGCATTGACTGGCCCCGCTTGCCAATATGCGCAAGCGCGGCGTTAAGGAGAGCTTTATGTCTGCATCAGAAATTCAAAAAACGCGTATTATTAATGAACTACGCGGCTTTATACGTAAATTGCTTCAAGACCCCAATATTCTTGAACAGTCGCTGGTGATCGCTCGTCAGCAATTAACTGAAGGCAGCAGCCCGACCGTTATGGCACGGATCGCCAATGAAATTTCGGACACTACCAGTGTGCATATTCCAGAAGATCCTGCCGAGCATTCAGAGGCCGACAGGCTATTTTTAGAACTTTTGAAAGAAGTCGTTCAAGAAGAGCAAGCGCTGTACTAGCCTCATGAAAAGCGAAGATACAGGTGTCCTATTCATCTGATCTGCTGGCATCTTCGCCACTTAATTACGCTAACCGGCTAAGCCGTCGGTTAACTTCGCCGTTTTATTGTCATCGCCTAATCGGAATTATCATTCACCATGTCTAACTCTGCCACGCGCAACATTCTGGTGACCAGCGCGCTCCCCTACGCTAATGGAGCTATTCACCTCGGTCACTTGCTTGAATATATCCAAACCGATATCTGGGTACGTTTTCAGAAAAGCCGTGGCCAGCAGTGCTACTACGTTTGTGCCGACGACGCTCATGGCACGGCCATCATGCTGCGTGCCGAGCAGGAAGGTATTTCACCGGAAGCCTTGATTGACCGGGTCTCGCAGGATCATCAGGAAGATTTTGCCCGCTTTGGCGTGGGTTTTGATAACTACCACTCCACGCATTCCGATGAAAATCGTCACTTCAGTGAGCTAATTTATAAGCGTCTGCGCGACAAAGGCCATATTGCTACCCGCGATATCGAGCAGATGTACGACCCTCAAAAAGGCCTGTTCCTGGCAGACCGCTTCATCAAGGGTACCTGTCCGAAATGCGGGACGGAGGATCAGTATGGCGATAACTGCGAAAAATGCGGCGCCACCTATACCTCAGCCGACCTAATTAATCCGGTCTCAGCTATTTCTGGCGCCATTCCTGAAGTGCGCAGTTCAACCCACTATTTCTTTAAACTGCCCGACTTTGAAGCGTTTCTACAGGCCTGGATAAACGATGGCCATGTTCAACCACAAATTCGCAACAAGCTGATGGAGTGGTTTGAGTCAGGCTTTAATGAGTGGGATATCTCCCGGGATGCACCCTACTTTGGATTTGAAATTCCGGATGCGCCAGGCAAGTATTTTTACGTTTGGCTTGATGCGCCTATCGGCTACTTGGCCAGCTTTAAAAATCTATGCGAGCGTGAAGGCATCGATTTTGATAGCTATTGGCATAAGGATTCCAGCGCCGAGGTCTATCACTTCATTGGTAAAGATATCGTTTATTTCCACGCACTTTTCTGGCCGGCCATGCTGCACGGTGCCGATTTACGCACGCCTACTGCGGTTAACTGCCACGGCTTTCTAACCGTGGACGGCGCCAAAATGTCTAAGTCCCGTGGCACATTTATCAAAGCTGCTACCTACGCCGACTACTTGAATCCTGAGTACTTGCGTTACTACTTTGCGGCAAAGCTCACCTCTAAAGTTGATGACCTTGACCTCAACCTGGAAGACTTTTCAGCGCGGGTTAATGCGGATCTCGTTGGCAAAGTGGTCAATATCGCCAGCCGCTGTGCCGGGTTCGTAAAAAAGATTGGTGGCGGTACGCTTTCCGCGCACTGCGCCGAACCGCAGATGGTCGCTCGGTTTATTGCCGCGGGCGATGAGATCGCCGAGGATTTTGAGGCACGCGAATTTAGCCGTGCCATGCGCAAAATCATGGAACTGGCTGATGAAGCCAATACCTATATTGCCGATAAAGAGCCCTGGGCACTTGCCAAGCAGGACGGCCGTGACGAAGAAGTACTCGAGATTTGTTCAGTAGGCATTAACCTCTTTCGCCAGCTGATGGTGTACTTAGCCCCAGTGGTACCTACCATGGCCGCCCAGGCACAAGCTTTCTTGAAGCTTGACTCACTTAACTGGGAAAGCCGTCATAGCGTGCTGGTGAGCCATGAGGTGGAGAAATTCAAGCCCCTGATGACCCGAGTAGAACGTGACAAAATCGACGCCATGATTGAAGCCTCAAAGGAGGATCTGGTGGAAGAGCAAAAGCTTAAAGAAGCTCCTAAAGGACCTCTGACAGATGACCCTATTGCCGCTGAAATCAGCTTTGACGACTTTGCCAAGGTAGATCTGCGCATTGCCCGTATCACCAAGGCGCAGTACGTAGAGGGCGCCGACAAGCTGCTGCAATTGACGCTGGATTTAGGCGGCGAAACCCGCAATGTTTTCTCCGGCATTCGCAGTTCCTATGCACCCGAAGCGCTGGAAGGGCGTCTTACCGTCATGGTCGCCAACCTTGCCCCGCGTAAAATGCGTTTTGGCCTTTCCGAAGGTATGGTGCTTGCCTCGGCCAATAAAGACGGCATTTATCTGCTTTCACCTGATGCTGGTGCCGAACCCGGCCAACGTGTAATGTAGCCGACCTTTAAGCACCTCCAGGGGGTAGAGACGGCCAGACTCTGCCCCCCCCCTTCTTGCGTGTATTACTTAATAAACCTTTTACAAGACTCTCCGTTTAGGCCTGATTATGCTTCGGCACTTCTCTCAATCACTGCGTTTTCAATTTTTAGTAGCGTTGAGTGGTGTGCTATTGCTCGCTCTATGCTCGTTAGTCGTGATGAGTAAATGGTTTATTTTTCCCGCCCTGCACGAAGAAGAGCGTGGCGTTATTAATCAGGAGCTAAAACGTGTTGAACGCAGTCTCGACTTAGCCCAGCAAAGCCTACTGGCTCAAGCGCGTGATTGGGCTCACTGGGACGATACTTATCAATTCGTTCAAAATAACTATCCACGCTACGCCGACGTTAATTTCAGCCCTGATATGATGAGAGAGATGCGCTACCAGTTGATAGCGTTTTTTGATGCTAACGGCGAGATCTACTTTCTTTCAGGCTTAGACCCTGACACTAACCAGTTTGCAATCTGTGCAGGCGTTACTGATGATTGCGCCTGGATGGCAGCGTTGATTGACAGTATCCAGCGTTCGATAGATAACACCCCTGAACAGCAATATTTTCTTTCACCAGGGGTTAGCGCTCCGGCAATGGTCTCCATTACGCCAATTCTGCGCACTGACGGCAGCGGCCCGAGCGCCGGCTGGTTAGCCAAAGTGCGCTTAATGGATAAACAATGGGTAGCGCAGATGGAAAATGTAACAGGCCTTCCGATCACCATTGAGCAGCGACCGACTTCTGACCCCATACCGTTTACCAACATTGAGGGCGAGACGATTCACGCCCATCATTTACTGCCGACCAATGTGCCCACCATTAGCATCTTGGTGGGCACTCAACTTAACCGTACTCATTATCTAGCAAGCCTTAGTACCATTCGCTATGTATTAATCTGGACAGTTTGCCTCATGCTGTTTGTGATTGGCTTTGTACTCTGGCTTATGGAGCGCATGATTTTAAAGCCACTTAAAGCACTGGCCATTTTTGCAAAACAAACTATGAGTGAAGACAGTAATTTGGACTCTGCACTGCTTTGCCAGCGTAACGATGAAATTGGGCTGTTAGCGCGAAGCTTTGATCAGCAGCTAAGTCGACAACGTGAGCTTAATGCTGAGCTTTTAAATCTCTCCACGCATGATTCTTTAACGGGCCTACCTAACCGGCGGCTGTTCGACCAGCGCCTTCAAGCGTCCATTCATGAAATGGAGGCGTCATCGCAACCGCTCGCCGTGATGATGCTGGATATCGATCATTTCAAGCTTTTCAATGACCACTATGGGCACCAGAAAGGCGACCAGTGCTTGCAGCAGGTCGCCCAGGCACTGCAAAAAGTGGCCACCACGCATGATTTTTTAATCGCCCGAACCGGGGGTGAAGAATTTAGCGCATTACTGCCCAATACCTCTGCCCAACAGGCAAAACATATTGGTCAGTTGCTGCATGACACGATAGATGCTTTAGCATTTCCTCATCTGGCCTCGCCCGTAGCGCCCTATTTTACTATTAGCGTAGGAATCGGGTCGCTTGACGAAGGCACCGATATTTCTCCGAATGTACTAATGAGCACCGCCGATCAAGCGCTTTATAGCGCCAAAGCGGCAGGACGCCACCAGGTCAAGATATTCACACCGCCTAATGCTGATTTTTCTGTCGTCAGCCACGATACGTCACTATGAGCGAGTTATTTATCATTCTGATCAGCACGGCGCTGGTCAATAATTTTGTATTGGTACAGTTTTTGGGGCTGTGCCCGTTTATGGGGGTTTCCAATAAGCTGGAATCTGCCATGGGCATGTCGCTGGCGACCACTTTCGTATTAACACTTGCCTCGGCTGCAAGCTACGTTGTCTATTACGGCCTGTTGGTGCCGCTGGATGTGACCTATCTGCGCACCATCAGCTTTATTGTGGTGATTGCCGCAGTTGTGCAGTTCACCGAGATTATGGTGCGCCATTTAAGCCCGCTGCTGCATCAAGTACTGGGCATCTTTCTGCCTTTGATCACGACCAACTGTGCGGTGTTGGGTGTCGCCCTGCTCTCGCTCAACCGCGAGTTAAGCTTTTTCCATACCACGCTTTACGGGCTTGGCGCGGCGCTGGGGTTTTCATTGATCCTGGTGCTTTTTGCCGCCATGCGTGAGCGTTTAGCCGGGGCGGATATTCCCAAGCCGTTCAGGGGTGCCGCTATCGCCATGATTACCGCCAGCTTGATGTCACTCGCCTTTCTCGGTTTTTCCGGTTTAACCCAAGGGTAATTCAATACCATGAGCGATACGTTCTCTCTCTGGGGTATTGTCAGCGCCATTGGCATACTCACTGGCTTAGGGGTTGGCTTCGGCGCTCTATTAGGAGCCGTTAGCGAGCGCTTCAAGGGCGACGAGCATCCGCTTGTTGACCAGATTGATGCGCTGCTGCCCCAAACTCAGTGCGGCCAGTGCGGCTTCCCAGGCTGCCGCCCTTATGCTGAAGCGATTAATGAAGGCGATGCCCTGAACAAGTGCCCGCCTGGCGGCGAGGCAACCATTCATGCCCTGGCCGATTTACTTGGCCGCGAGCCCGAGCCGCTTGATGGGGACGCCCCCAGCGAAGCAAAGGTAGCGTTTATCCGTGAAGCTGAGTGCATCGGATGTACCAAGTGCATTCAGGCGTGCCCAGTGGACGCCATTATTGGCGCCGCCAAACAGATGCATACCGTTATTGAAGATGAGTGCACGGGCTGTGACTTATGCGTCGACCCTTGCCCGGTAGACTGTATCGATATGCTTCCCAGGAGTACGCCCCTTAGCCAGTGGCAACCGATTGTGTCTCCCGATCACAGTGTCATTGCAAGCGACCGTATACCAGCAACCGTACACCAACAACCAGGGGGCTAGATGGCACGCCTATTTGATTTCCCAGGCGGTGTTTATCCTCCCGAGCGCAAAGCCCGTTCGGCGCAATCACCGCTACGCCGCGCTCCCCTACCTGCACAGGTAGTGCTCCCCTTGCGTCAGCATAGCGGCCGCCCGGCAACGCCCTGCGTTAGCCTCGGCGATAACGTCCATACGGGTAGCCTGATCGCTAAACGCGATGGCCTGATATCCGCCGCTGTGCACGCAACGGTCAGCGGCACGGTTAGCCAGATGGATGGCGATACTATCGTAATTGACAGTGATGGTCAGGATACCCGGCAAAACCTGCCCCCGCTTGATTGGCGCGCAACAGATGCGCCTGTTCTGCTTACCCGCTTGGACGAAAGCGGTGTGGTTGGGCTAGGCGGTGCCGGGTTTCCAACCCATATCAAAGCCCGGGTGATTGAGCGCCACGCTATCGATACGCTGGTGATTAATGCCGCCGAATGCGAACCCTATATTACGGCCGATGACCTAACTCTGCGCTGCTACCCAGACGAAGTGCTCGAAGGTGCTCAATTAATTGCCTCGTTGTGCGGCGCCCAGCAGATTGTTATCGGTATTGAAGATAATAAACCCGAGGCCATTGCCGCGTTAAAGCGCGCCATATCACAAAGCCAGCCTGCAAGCGTTACGTTAACGGTTATTCCTACACGTTACCCAAGCGGCAGCGAGCGACAGTTAATTAAAAAGCTGTTGAATCGAACGGTGCCGAGCCAAGGCCTGCCGGCGGATGTGGGGGTGCTTTGCCACAACCCCGGCACGTTATTGGCAGCACTTTACGCGGTGCGTGATGGTCAACCGCTGGTTGAACGGGTAGTAACGCTAAGCGGGGAAGCCATTGCCCAACCGGGCAACTACTGGGTGCGTTTGGGCACGCCTATTGAGATACTTTTAACCCAAGCAGGGTTGGATAACGCCCGGCTCAGCCGCGTTATCCAGGGTGGGCCGATGATGGGCAGCTCAGTTGAAACGCTTGATGCGCCCGTCACAAAGACCACTAATTGCCTGATTGCAGCAACGCTTGAAGAGTTGCCTTTCGCACCAACGGAGTCACCCTGTATTCGCTGCGGTGCGTGTGAACACGTATGTCCCGCCCAGCTTCTTCCTCAGCAGTTACACTGGTACGCCCGTGCCCAGGACGATGACAAGCTTGAGCGCTACCACCTTTTTGACTGCATTGAGTGTGGTGCCTGCAGCTACGTTTGCCCGAGCCATATACCGCTGGTTGATGATTACCGCGAAGCGAAAGGCCGTCTTCGTCACAACAGGATTGAGGCAGCCAAGGCCGAACATGCCAAACATCGCTTCGAGTTTCGTCAGGCACGCTTAGCCCGTGAAGAAGCCGAAAAGCAGGCTCGCCGCCAGGCCCGGTTAGCTCACAACAAGCCCACCGATGGGGATGTCAACAACGAGAGCGCCAGCGCTCCTCCCGTCGATTTGCGTAGCCTGCGCATTGCTCAAACGGCGGCCAAGGCGGCGGTTAGAAAAGCCGAAAAAGTCCTTGCACGAGCAGCCCAGCAAGAGCCACAGCAAGCTCATGAAGATCTGGAAACGCTGCTGGCTACCGCCCAGGAAAATCTTAAAGCCGCCGACTTGCAGCTGGCCCAAGCGCGTGAAAGCGCTAAAGCACCTACCGCTGAGGACACTCCATGAGTATGTTTCACGCCTCGCAGGTTGATGATGCCTCGTCTCTATTAATGGCTCCGCCAACGGCCTCATTAATGCGCTGGGTGGTGATAGCCACGCTGCCTGGGGTGTTGGCCATGACCTATCACTTTGGCTTGGGCGTACTTAGCAATATTGCCCTGGCGTCGATAATGGGCGTCCTTCTTGAGGCGGCCATGCTGCATGTTCGTAGCCGCCCCATAGCGCCAGCGTTAACAGACACCAGCGCATTACTGACCGGTGTACTGCTAGGCGCTTCATTACCCCCGGCAAGCCCTTGGTGGCTAATAGGGGTAGGTATGCTAGCCGCCGTAGTGATCGCCAAGCAGCTTTATGGCGGCTTGGGGCATAACCCGTTTAATCCGGCCATGGTGGGCTATGCCCTACTCCTGGTCTCGTTTCCTACCTATATGACCCTATGGGCGCCGCCTCAGCCGCTGATTAACGATACGCTTTGGGCACAAATCCTGGGCACGTTACCTACTCCCCAGCTTGATGCGCTTAGCGGTGCCACGCCACTGGATGCGTTTAAACATAAAGCAGAGGAGCTGTCTGCCCAACAGTTCTGGTTAAGCAGCCCGCTGCCTGAAAAAACGCTCACCGCCTGGTACACCATTAGCCTCGCCTGGCTTGCGGGCGGTGTACTACTGCTGACTAAACGGATTATCAGTTGGCACATTCCCGCCGCCCTGCTGGGCAGTTTAGTGGCACTCGCAGCGCTATTTTATCTGAGCGACTCTGACCGCTTTGCATCGCCGATTTTTCACCTATTAACCGGCGCCACGCTGTTTGGGGCTTTCTTTATTGCCACCGATCCGGTATCCGCCGCGACCAGCCAGCGCGGCAAGTTGCTGTATGGCGCGGGTATTGGGGTGCTGATTATGGTGATTCGCAACCTGGGCGGCTATCCGGATGCCGTGGCCTTTGCCGTTCTATTGATGAACCTTTGTGTCCCGCTGATCGACCTATATACAGTACCCCGCCCAACAGGGCACGCAAAAGACGCACCTGGAGTACCACGATGACACCCATGAGTGCCATGCGGCGCGGTGCTTTCACACTGGGTGTCTTTGCGCTGATTACTGCGGGCAGCGTTGCCGTCACCCGCGCGTTGACGGCTGAGCGCATTACACAGCACCAGCAGGCCTATCAACACCGCCAGCTGCAGGCGGTACTGCCTCAGGCCTTCGCCGACACATCGATTGATCAGCTTCTGGAAAGTACATTTGACCTGCCTGATGCTGATGCCTTAGGCCATCGCAAACCCGCTATAGGCTGGCAAATAAGCCGTGACAATCACCGCGCCATTATTCTACCGGTCATTACCCGTCAGGGTTATAGCGGTGAGATTGACTTGTTAGTAGGAATTGATGAGCAGCAGCGCATTAGCGGTGTGCGGGTTACCTACCATCAGGAAACCCCAGGCCTGGGCGATAAGATCGAACGCCAGCGCAGCGATTGGATTACCCGGTTTAACGGGCTAAGTCTTGATGAGCTGCCACCCAGCGCCTGGGCGGTTAAAAAAGACGGTGGGCAGTTTGATGGATTTACCGGGGCGACCATTACGCCTCGCGCTGTCGTTCAGGCAGTTTACACGGCCTTGCAGTATGTCGCCGAGATGCCGTTACCCACTAGCGCTGAGGAGCCCTCTCAATGAATCAATGGCAAACGCTAACCCATGAAGGCCTGTGGGCCAATAACCCCGCATTGGTGCAACTGTTGGGGCTGTGTCCGCTTCTGGCCGTCAGCACGACCGTGGTCAACTCGCTGGGGTTAGCCATTGCTACGCTGTTTGTGATGGTAGGCGCGAGTACTGCCGTATCCCTGGTGCGTCATCAGGTTCCCAGCACCGTTCGGCTCCCGGCGTTTGTGATGATCATCGCCGCCTTTGTTACCTGTGCGGAGCTATTAATGGCCGCCTATGCCTACCCGCTCTATCAGCTGCTGGGTATTTTCATTCCGCTGATTGTCACGAACTGTGCCATTTTAGGCCGTGCCGATGCGTTTGCCTCCCGCCAGCCTGTTGGTCTTGCCGCACTCGATGGCCTGATGATGGGCGTTGGGTTTGGTAGCGTTCTGGTGGTGCTGGGAGGGCTGCGCGAGCTGCTGGGTCAAGGCACGCTGTTTAGCGATATGGCGCTACTGTTTGGCCCGTTCGCGGCCAACTGGCAGCTTACCCTGGTAGACGATTATCAATTTCTGTTTTTTGTTCTGCCACCCGGGGCCTTTTTCGTTGCAGGCCTGCTGATTGCACTGAAAAACGTGCTGGACCAGCGCAGCGCCGCGCGCGCCCTACCTGCAGCGGCCTCACCGCGCTCAGAACGTCGCGTCCGGGTCACCGGCATTATCAAGTAACCGTAGAGACACGCCATGAATGCCCAAAAGCGCCATGAAATTTTTGCTCGCCTTCAGGCAGCGGACCCGCACCCCACGACTGAACTCAACTGGACCACACCTTTCGAGCTGCTGGCGGCGGTGCTACTTTCTGCGCAAGCCACCGATGTCGGCGTCAATAAGGCAACCGCGCGGCTCTACCCCGTTGCCAATACGCCCCAGGCAATCATCGATTTGGGTATCGATGAGCTTAAAACGCATATCAAGACGATCGGCCTCTATAACACCAAAGCTGAAAACTTGATGAAGACCTGCCATATTCTGGTTAATCAGCACAGTGGCGTCGTGCCCGACACACGCATCGCGTTAGAAGCGTTGCCGGGTGTGGGGCGTAAAACCGCCAATGTGATTCTAAATACGGCGTTCGGGCAGCCAACTATTGCGGTCGATACGCATATCTTTCGTGTTTCAAACCGTACCGGTATCGCCAAGGGTAAAAACGTCGTTGAGGTGGAGCAAAAGCTGATACGCCATGTGCCCAAAGGATTCCGGCAGGACGCCCATCACTGGCTTATCCTTCACGGCAGATATACATGTATTGCCCGCAAACCGCGTTGCGGAAGCTGCATAATCGAAGACCTGTGCGAGTTTCCGGATAAAACCGAACTCGCCTAGCCTACTTTTACACTAGGATGCCCTTATGCCGATGCCTGCTACTCTGCTACATAGCCAACCCATTGAGCAGCGCATCGATGCTCTATTTGCGTTATCCCGCCAGCACGCTGAACACTTCTGCAGTCCCGGCGCCTGGCTTTCGCGCCAGCGCTATCTGGCGCAGCATCCGACATCCATCGTAGTCATGAAGTGCATGGATGGACGTATCCATATTCCCCACGCCACCCGCACACCGTTGGGTATCATTACCCCATTTCGCAACCTTGGTGGAATTTTCGATTTAGGCTGGCCGTATCTGGGTGAGCTACTCACCGACACCGTCGTTGATGCCGCTAACGCTGGACGGGGCACGTTACTGCTGATCACCTATCACTTTTCTCACGGCAATCAAGCGCGGGGGTGTGCCGGGTTTGGTTGTGATACTCAGGCAGCCAAAGCGCACGCCTATGCGATTGCCCGCCAAGCAGGTCAGCTGTTTGGCGAGGACCATCAGCAGGTCTACCCGCTGGTATGCGGGTTTGAAACTGACAGCGACGCGTTGATACTTCATGGCCAGGATGACGCGGTTCTGGATATTCGCGAATGGCTCGGGCAGCCTATCGAAGCCCTAAGTGCTCATCTACAGGCCGTATGCCCCGACATGCCCGCCGATATGCGCCGGGACTTACTGCCTCTGCTTGAGGGTAATCTGGCTCACGTTAATGATCTGCAAGGTGTTGAGCGTGAACTGGATATCGAACATCGTGAGTGGGCGATTTGTATCGGACGTGGGTTCGACTTTTTACATTTGCCGAATACCGCACTCATTATTGGCCCTTACGGCCCCGATTTAGCCGAGCCGATCGGCACCGCTGCCACCATCCTCGAAGCCAATATGCAGGCAGGCAGAATTCCTGATGACGGTTTTATGCTGCTGGCCTCAACGCCTTATCAGCATAGCGGCGTTGACCGCGCCCGCGCGATGTTGAAGTCACGCTTTTTATCCGATTTCGCCGAGCAGGTGATTCGTCGCGAGCATCCCGTTCTTGCTCAAAAAATGCGCCGTCACACGGCCGTCGTTCACTGGCCAACGCGGCGCCTTGACTCACTTGTCTGACGCAACGCCTGCCATGTCCGGTGCAAGCAACGAACGATACGCCTCACGCCAGGCAGACCACGCCCAAGCCTCGGTGTTTAAAACACTGGGGCGTGTTTCAGGGGTAGTAAGCCAGGCATGTAACCGCTGATAGAGCCCTTCTGAAGTGCCATCGTAACGGTAGCTGTCAGTATATAGTTCAGGAAAGCACAGCCTGTCCGGCACCAATGGCAGAGCACCCTGCTGGGCGGCTTCCATGATCGCCAGCCCCTGAAACTCATGCCAGGTAGTTGATACCACGATACCGGCGGTCGCCAGGAGTTCACGGTATTCCTGCTCCAGCTGCGGCCCCCAGGCCACTATATGCGCTGCCAGCTTCTCCTGAGCAATATCAAAAATGGGCGGTGTTTGTCGAAAGCGCTGGCCCAACACGACTAGCTCAAAATCAACCCCCTGCTCGCTTAAAGCGATTAACACATTAAAAAAATCGTCTGGGTTCTTGTCGTATTCCCAGCGGTGGTTCCACACAATACGCTGGGGCACCGAACGGCTAGCGTTCGCCCCAGTAATCGGAGCAAGCGGCACGGGCAGTACGTGGGCACGCGAGCGTAACGCTTCAAGGGGCTTTGCGGCAGGCAGGTTTTCGGGCATTTTCTTTAGAAATGCGCGTACGCCAGCAAAGAAAGAGTCGCGATTATAAGCGGTGTTAAATACAACGGTATCGGCGGCAAGCGCGGCGTAGAGGTTTACCATCTTGGCCTCTACCTGGGGCATCTGGTCGCTGGACTCCGGGTAGGCAAACTGGTTTTCGTGAAAATAGACAATTTTCCTGGCCCGCCCTAAATGGGGAAAAAGCCCGATCAGCGTCGCCAGATCCACCATGGACGTTGCCAGCACCACATCATAGGGTTGGTTGAGCGTCTCATGCTCTTTTAGCCACCAGCTAAGCGGGTTACCGCGGATTCGCCAGGCAAAGTGACGCGGCGGTAAACTCAGCGTTTGCCACGCCACTTCAGGAAGATTAGCCATTAAACTGTCTGCCCAATAACGGTGACTTACCGCTTCGTACGCCGAGAGTAATAGAACGCGCATCAAAACCCTTATTAAAAACCAGCATTAAAACTCGCTATTAAAAACCCTGGTGCTCAAGCTTATCAGCCAGCGATTCTAACACGTCGATCCCTTGTACATCGGTCGCCAGCCAGGGCAGTGTGGAGCGAGGAAGATGCTTAAACAGCGTATCGATGCGCTCAAGGTAGGTCGCCTCCTGCACGCGTCGTGCCTGCAAAAAAGCACCATCCGCCTCCCTGGGTATCACTCGATTAACCAGCACGCCCGCCACGTTAATATTAACCTCTTCCAAAGCGCTGACGGCTCGCTGTGTCTCAAGGATTGGTAGCCGCTCGGGAGTCATCACAAATAAAAAGCTGCACGCCTTGGCATCTTCTATACGCCGCCGAGCCTGGTGAAACAGCCGCCGACGGTTGATTAGCGTTTCCGCTACTTCTCGGGTCCGCTCATCCAGACCGGAAAGCGCATCTTCCGTGGGGTTGTCAAAGGGGGTGGCGACATCCTGCCCGCGTGAAGGCGTGAGATGCTTTAACACGCCACTTAACTCAGCCGATTTTCGGTTGTGCGCCAACAGTCCATCCGTCCAGGCTGCCATGGCTTCGGGCAGAGTTAAAAGGCGCAGCGTATGCCCTGTGGGCGCCGTATCGATAATGACCAGATCATACGGTGCGTCATCATCCAGAATCAGCCGAGCTAATCGCTCAAGCAAGGCCGCTTCCTGAGTGCCAGGGGACTGACGCGTGAGGCGCATTTGCCGCTCAAGCTCCTGCATCATTTCAGGCGCAGCGAAGCGGCGCATTTGTTGGGTGACTCTATTTAAATGCGCTTCAACCTCACTATCAGGATCTATTTCCATGGCATCCAGGTTCGGCAACAAACGGCGCGGCGTATCGCCTAACGTGCGATCAAACACATCACCCAGGCTATGCGCGGGATCAGTTGAAACCACCAGTACGCGCTTATTGCGCCTGGCCGCAAGAATCGCCAAAGAGGCCGCGACGGTTGTTTTACCCACGCCGCCTTTGCCGCCTACCCACAGTAAGCGGCGGTTGAGAACTGATTGCATAGGCTACCTATCTATAAGTTCATTTACCTATTTATAAGTTCATTTAGCTATCTATCTATGAGGCCATTTATCCAGGATGTATTAACCCCGAAATGACGCGTTAGCAGCAGCGAAAATGATCCAGCGGCGAATGCTCCATGCCCATTCGCGTATGCCAGTCGTGAAAACGCTCAAGCAACAGCGGCTGAAGCTCCAGCGTGTAATAGGACGCGGGATTGGGTACTCCCATCATTTCTGAAAAGACTAACAGCATGAACAGGTCATCTTCATCACGGCGCGCCCGTGCAATAGCTCCACGGTAGCGCGCGCTGTAGACCTCTTCGGTGAAAAAACGGGCCTGCCCCAACCAGGCCCGCAACGTATCACGCTTGGATGACGCCACTTTATCCGAGTCATCGCGCATTATGATGCCCTCTTATTTAGTCGCCTTGGGCCGCCATTTCAGCGCGCGAGCGTTTAAGCGCTGCGGCACACTCCATCGCAACCAAAATCGCCGCCATCAGCACCACAATATCCAGCACTAACAGGAACATGTTGCCCTGATTCCAGAAGGTACGCAGCTGGATAAGAAGCGCCAGAATAGTCATGACCAGCAAGAAGCACAGAGGCGCCAGGGTGTACCACATGGGGCGCCGCAGGCGTACCAACATAACCGTAATCACCAAGAGCGTTAGCCCGGCCAGCAGCTGGTTGGTGGTGCCAAACAGCGGCCAGATAATCAAGCCACCGGAGCCATTCGCACCGCCGGCGCCAAACGCCAGTAAAAGGCAGGTGCCAACGGCAAGTGCGGTTGCTAGCGAAGGTTTTTTCATCCATTGCTGGTTATAGATATCGCCCCACTCTTGGAAGATATAGCGCTGCAAGCGTAAGCCGGTATCCATGGTAGTGCCTGCAAACAGCGCGGCCATGACGGTTAAAAGCGTCGCCGCGGTAGCCTGGGGCAGCCCAAGGCCGTTATGGATGATAAATGCCCCGCCTTCTACAAACGCATTTACCCCACCTTGGCCAAAGGCGCTGTACATGGCCTGCCAATCGCCAAATGTCGCAAACCCTGCGGTGGCTGCCAGAATAGCCGCTAGCGCCAGCATGCCTTCGCCTACCGCACCAAAGTAGCCTACAAACCGCGCGTCGGTTTCTTTATTGAGCTGCTTGGAAGTGGTACCTGAAGAGACCAGCCCGTGAAAGCCTGATATTGCACCGCAAGCAATCGTTACAAAAAGCAGCGGTATCATCGAAGGCGTGCCGGCAGGCACATTGTCATTAAAGGCAGGCGCGACCAACGTTGGGTTAAGCAGTACCAGCGCTCCGTAAAGAATCAGCAGGCCGATAAATAGCTGCAAACCGTTGATGTAGTCCCGTGGCTGCAGCAGCATCCATACCGGTAAAAGTGATGCGATGGCCGCGTAGCCAAATAGAATTATGATCCAGATCGCATTACCCGACATCCCGGCAACTTCGGCTGGCATTTGTACGGGCACCATAGGACCAATGCCAATCAGCGCATAAAGAGCGATAACGCCTACTACAGATACCACCGCTAGGCTCATTATCCGCCGATAGATCAGTTGGCCAATGATCAGGGCCACAAAAATCGCGCCCCACACCGGCACCACCGCACTGGGGAAATTCATCATCAACCCGGCAATTACCACGGCAAACACGGCATTGACCATGAGCAGCACCAGGAAGATCACGATCATGAAAATGCTGCGGGCCCGCTTACCCACCACATCGCCCGTCAAGGCGCCTACCGATTTGGCTTTATTGCGCACGCTTGCCCAAATAGCGCCAAAATCATGTACACCGGCAAAAAAGATGGTGCCAAACACCACCCATAAAAACGCGGGTGCCCAGCCCCATATTACTGCAATAGCAGGCCCTACGATGGGTGCCGCCCCAGCAACCGAGGTGAAGTGATGCCCCCAGAGCACGAAGCGGTTGGTCGGTACATAGTCGATACCGTCTTCGAATTCATGGGCAGGGGTTTTGAAATTGGGGTCTAACTTATAGATCTTTTGAGCAATAAATTTGGAATACACAAAGTATCCTAAAGCCATTGCCCCAAGTCCGATTAATAGCAGGATAACAGCACTCATATGCGCGGCTCCTTTGGTAATGATTGTTGTTGTTTATTAAAACCAAGGCACGTATAGGTGTTTCTGTTTACATGTTGGTACGGCTTATTGAATACGTCTATGCCTAAATTCCTTTAAACCCCACTCTTCATCCAAAAGTCTTAAGCTGGCGTCCGCATTGGCTTTCTATTCGGCCAAGGTCGTCTTGGCTCGTCCTGCTTGGCTATCTACACTCTTAATGGTGTAGCGTATTTTAAATAACAACCGATTAGGTGGGCTCCATGGCAAAAGTGCTGGTGGTCGATGACGAACCGAACATTGTGCTATCGATCGAGTTTTTAATGGAGCAGGCAGGGTTTGAAGTTACCAGTGCAGCCGATGGTGAACAGGCACTTGAACAGGTAGCGACCCATACGCCAGATGTCGTGCTACTGGATATCAGCCTTCCAGGCATTAGCGGGTTCGATGTGTTAGAAGCACTGCGCACCCGCTCGGCGACGGCATTACTACCGGTTATCATGCTCACGGCCCATGGGCGAGAGGTAGAGCGAGAGAAGGGATTTGCGCTGGGCGCTAACGCCTACATTACCAAGCCGTTTTCAACCCAGGCCCTTGTCGATCAAGTGCAAGCCGTGCTGGCAGAGAAAACCTTATGAAGCCCAAGGGGCTGCCTAAACGACAGCGCTTGATTGGCGCCTGGTTGTTACTAACCGCTTTTAGCCTGCTAGGCGGCGCCCTGTTTGCCGTGTGGCTGGATAGCCAATTGGAAGTGACCGGCGTCTATCAGCTGCTGCTCTGGCTGGGATGCTTTTCAGGTGGCGCCACAATATTTGCAGTGGGTTTATTGCTTGAACGCATGCTGTTTAGTCCTGTGCGTCAGCTACAGGCGCAGCTCGCCCGCTTGGTTGCCAACCCTGATACTGAAGATTTCTCGCAACCACAGGGCTGGCTGAAAGGATTAGCTCCGGACTTGCGCCGCGCGCAGGAGAGCTGGCAGTCAGACCGACGTAGCCTGCATAGAGCCCATGCGGACGGCGCCAAAAGCGCTACCCGCATTCGAAAAGAGCTTGAGGCCTTGCTTCAAGTGCTGGAAACGCCCCTTCTGCTTTACGATAAACACCGCCGCTTGATGCTCTTTAATCAGGCGGCCGAGCAGTTTTTTGCTGGCACACCTAGCTTGGGTCTGGGTAAGCGGCTCGAAGCGCTGTTTCCACTGGCGAGTTTGCAACAAACCCTAAGCCAGTTGCCAGCCGATGGTACCCAGCGAGAACTCCTGGTGCCTTGCGATTGCCGCTGGCTGAAAGTAATCGTACGCCGCGTGCCCGAAAGCCAGGATGAAACGCTGATTACCTGTAGCGATGCGACAGCTGCCTGGTCAAACGAAAGAGGCGTTCGTGCGGAGCTTGCGCAAATGCTCACCCCGTTGCGCCAACATACGGCAAGCCTGGTAACCGCCACCGACGCACTTAGCCAGCTGCGCCAGCACGATCATACAAGCGGCTCCCTTGCCCACCGTCTGGAGCAGGTGGCGAATGAAGAAAGTATCGCCCTGAGTGAGACAGTGGCCAGAGTTGGCGGGCTTATCGAAGCCATACAGCAACAAGGCGAGCGTCTTACCTCCATATGGTCCAATGATTTCTGGCAAATGTTGGACGACTACCTGGACCCGGCCCACCGCCTGATTACTCCGATTGGGGTGCCTGCATGGTTTAAAGGAGATGCCCCGGCCCTCATGGCACTGTTTAATTCGCTGGTTAAACACCTTAGCGATTATTTTAAAAACAATCTCAATGACAATATCAAAAACAGCATCAAGAGCAGCATTTTTGAGGGCGAAGTCTCTATCAGCTCCAAACATACCTACCTGGACCTTATATGGTTGGGCCCGCCAATACCCGAACGCGAACTTAACCAATGGCGCCAACAAATATTGGATGCCCTTCCTCTAAGCCCTAGTGCTGCCGACGTACTGCGTCAGCATGCCAGTGAAGTATGGAGTATCCAGGACGCCGACGGTCAGCATGCACGTCTTCGCTTACCCTTGCCTTCTGTTGAGCAAAGTGAGGCACCGCGCGTCGTTACTCCCCGCCCTGAATTTCATGACTTTGGGATTGCCGATTTACCCCCTCCGGACGCCGCCTTGGCCAATCGCCCCTTACGTAGCCTGGAGCTGGTTATTTTTGATACTGAAACAACAGGGCTCGAGCTTCGCCGGGGCGACACCGTCATTAGCTTAGGCGCCTGCCGTATCGTCAACGGGCGCTTATTGGCCAGCGATGTGTTTGATCACTACGTTAACCCGCAACGGCCGATTCCTGCGGCAAGCACCGCTATCCATGGGATTACCGATAATGATGTTATCGATGCGCCATCACTAATACCCGTACTGGCACACTTTCATGATTACATCGGTGACGCGGTGTTACTTGCCCATAATGCCGCCTTTGATATGCTCGCAATTAGCCAAAATAGCGTTTTATTCGATATGCCCGTGCTGGATACCTTGCTAATTTCACGAGCATTAGATGAAGCACTCGACGGCCATGACCTGGACAGCCTTGTACAGCGCTATGGATTAATATTTCCCACGGGAATGCGCCATACGGCGTTGGGTGATGCCCGGGTGACCGGAGAGCTTTGGCTTGCTCTATTGCCTCGGTTGGAAGCGCGCGGTATTACGACGCTTGAGCAGCTACTGCACTTTCAAGCAAGCGCGTTTGACCGCGAGGATGCCAGCGCCTCATGAAGCCTTCAAACCCACGCTATCGTGAAAGGCTGTTGGTGCTGGTCATTCTGGCACTAATACTTTTTTGCCCGCCGTTATTACTAGTGATCGACCGCCTCCCAACGTTAAGTATTGGCTGGTTACCGATGTATCTTTTTTGTAGCTGGGCCTTGATTATTGGCCTGACCGCGTGGCTGATGGAACCTACTACAAGGCGATAATCATGCGAACGGATGCGCTGATACTAAGTGCGGTGTTCGGTTATTTAGGGCTGCTGTTTCTGGTGGCGGCCTGGGGTGATCGACGCGCCGAACAGGATCGTTCTATCATTAATTCGCCGACTGTCTACGCACTTTCCATTGCGGTTTACTGTACCGCGTGGACCTTTTACGGAAGCGTAGGGCGGGCAGCGCAATTTGGTCCAAGCTTTTTACTTATCTATCTTGGGCCAACGCTTGCGATGATGCTATCACCGTTTATCATCCGCAAGATGGTACGCATTGCCGCGCGCCAGCGGCTGACCTCCATCGCGGATTTTATTAGTGCGCGATACGGCAAAAGCGTCGGCCTTGGTGCGTTAGTGGCACTCATATCGCTGATTACCATTACGCCCTATATCGCGCTGCAATTAAAAGCGATTACGGTTAGCCATGCAGTGCTGATCAATTATCCCCAAAGCGCCGATTCGATACTGTATAACGAGCGCTTCTGGATGGATCGGTCACTCTGGGTGGCCCTCGTATTAGCCGTATTTATCATTTTATTCGGTACCCGCCATCTGGACGCCAGTGAACGCCACGAAGGCATGGTGGCAGCCATTGCCCTGGAATCGCTGGTCAAGCTGATGGCCTTCTTAGCGGTAGGCATTTTTGTTGTTTTCATTCTATTTGAAGGGCCAGGCGCGCTTTTTGCCCAGGTTGCCCAAACGCCTGCGTTAAGCCAATTAATGCAGTTGGAGAGTGTACCGGGTGGAGCAACCGGCTGGGTGGGCATGTTGATTCTCGCCTTTCTGGCGTTTTTAACCTTGCCACGCCAGTTTCAGGTGCTGGTGGTGGAAAATGTCGATGAACAACATCTGGCTCGCGCCAGCTGGCTGTTTCCCCTTTATCTACTGCTGATCAACCTATTCGTTATACCCATCGCACTGGCGGGATTACTACTCGATGCGGGGGACCCAGACAGTTTTGTGCTTACGCTACCGCTTTCTGCAGGGCTCGAAGGCCTTCCCCTTCTGGTTTTTATTGGCGGGCTTTCTGCGGCCACCGGCATGGTCATCGTTGAAACCATTGCACTCTCTACCATGGTCAGCAACCAATTGATCATGCCACTTTTATTACGCTCCAAAGCCCTGCATGTAGATAGCCACGGAGGCCTTGCCCGATTGCTGCTAAGAGTGCGCCGGGTAGCCATCGTGCTTATTTTGCTGCTTGGCTATCTCTATCACGCACTCATTGGCGATACCTACAGTTTGGTTACTATTGGGCTGGTCTCTTTTGTCGGCGCGGCACAGTTTGCGCCAGCACTTCTGATTGGCCTTTATTGGCGTGGAGCAACCCGGCTGGGCGCAATGTATGGGTTAATCGCCGGTTTTTTAATCTGGGGCTATACGCTGCTTCTGCCCGGTTTTGCTCAATCCGGCTGGCTGGACGCAGCGCTGCTCACCGATGGCCCGTGGGGGGTTGGCTGGCTAACGCCCTATGCACTTTTTGGGTTGAAGGAATGGGATATCTATAGCCATTCACTCCTGTGGAGTATGCTCGCCAATGTAGGACTGTTAGTGGGAATTTCGCTATTTATGCGCCCCACCCCGCTTGAACAAACCCAGGCGGCATTGTTTACCGAGGCGCTCCACCCCAACTTGCAAACAACGCCGCTCCAGCGCGGCCAAACCACCCAAGGCGCGCTTTATGAGCTGCTGGTTCGCTACTTGGGCTTTAAGGTTGCCTTGCGGGTTTTCTCAAAACGCACCCATAATTTTGAATTAACCCAGCCCCATCTACCCGCGTCGGATGACGTTATTATGCGCGCTGAGCAGGCGCTCGCGGGCTCGCTGGGCAACGCCTCGGCACGCATCCTGATCAACTCGGTGGTAAGAGGTGAAGCGCTCGATATTGAATCGATCCTGAGCATGCTGGATACCACCACGCAAACGCTGGAATATAACCGTCAGTTAAAGCAGAAATCAGACGAGCTTGCGCGCATAGGACAAGACTTGCAAAGCGCCAATGACCGTCTCCGTGAGCTTGACCGCTTAAAAGATGAGTTTGTGGCCATGGTCAGTCATGAGCTACGCACGCCGCTTACTTCCATTCGTGCGTTTGCCGAAATTCTCGCAAGCCATCAGGACATCCCAGAAGCCAAGCGGCAGCATTTTTTGCAAGTAATGGTATTAGAGAGCCAGCGCCTATCACGCCTGATTGATGAAATTCTCGATCTGGCTCGCCTGGAAAGCGGTCGCATGCCTCTTAATGCCGTGCCGCTAGATTTGGCGGCAATTGCTGATCATAGCCTTGAAGCCATTGCGAGACTTCAGGAAGAACGCAACGTGAGCCTTACCGTTGCGATTGATGAACGGCCCGCCCACGTTATCGGCGACCCCGACCGTTTAGAGCAAATCATTATCAACCTATTGGATAACGCCAGTAAGTTTGCCAATCATGAAAATCCACGCGTTTTACTGCGCCTTTTCAAACACGATCAGCATATCTATCTATGCGTAGAAGATAACGGCATGGGTATTGAAGAGAAGGAGCGCGAGCAGGTATTTGAAAAATTTAATCAACTACTATCTAGTGATAAAGCAACGAGTAAGCGCCCAAAAGGCAGCGGCTTAGGGCTCCCCATAAGCCGGGCAATTGCTACGCATCTCGGTGGCAGGCTTTGGATAGAAGATGCCCAGGTGTTAAACGGCGCATGTTTTGTATTAGAGCTCTCTGAAGCCGTTAACACGTAATGACCATGTATTGACATAACAATGACAATCGCACTAGCGTTAAGCAACCCACTTAAGCTATTCTTTTACTAATTAAGCTTCATTCAAAGTGGTTGTTCACGGAAGATCTGATGCAGAATCAACAAGACCAGTCTTTTAATGAGAATAGCAACAATTATACTATTGCGATACAGCCTATTGTAGATAGCAACTTACAACATGTAGCAGACGAACTGTTGTATCGTTCTAGCGACGCTTGTAATTCAGCCCACATTGATGATGATGTCCAAGCAACAGCGCGTGCATGCGCCGTTGCTGTCTATGAAATTGGGCTTGAGAATCTTTGCGGATCACGTCAACTTTTTATCAATGCCTCTTACGGTTGGCTTACCAATCCCAATTTGCAAGGCTTGCCGAGCCAGCAAATTGTTATCGAAGTGCTTGAAAATACGCCTGTAAATCAAGAAGTGCTTACGTCTTTACAGTCTTTAAAGCAACAAGGTTACACGATAGCACTTGACGATTTTATATTAGATAAAAACAATGAGAAGTTATTACCTTATTGCGATATTGTCAAAATTGACATTTCAAACCCAATACAAAAAGAAGTCATAAAAAAATTGGTGTCTCAAGGTTTTACATTACTAGCCGAACGCGTAGAAACACAGCATGAATTTGAACTATGCCAATCCTTAGGCTTTACGCTATTTCAAGGCTATTTTTACGAAAAACCTAAAACTCAGGCATCTGGCTCGATTCGACGCACGGCCTCTCGGGCTAATCAACTGCAACTTTTAGCTTGTCTTTATAGTGAAAATGCTAGCTTAGCAAATATTGGATCTTTGATCACAAGAGATCCTTACTTATTAAGCGCAGTATTTAAACGGGCAAATTCAGCTGAAAAAGGAGCCGGCAAGCCTACCACCAAACTCATCAATTGCTTGCAAATGATTGGTTTGAAAGAACTTAGAACACTTGTTTCAATACTCATGTTAGCTAGCAATAGCCCAGCTAGTCGCTTGAACTTAATAAAAGCATTAACAAGAGCTTTTGCATGCGAGATAGTAGCTGAGCAAAGACATATTGATGAGCAAGAAAGCTTTATCACAGGCTTGTTCTCATTAATGCCCTCTATCTTAGAAATAGATTTAAAAGCAGTGTTAAAAGAAATTCATCTAGGCAAAAAAATTGAAAACGCCTTAAAGAAACAAGCAGGACCGCTTGGAGAGCTATTGAGAGACATCAAGATCGCAGAGACAAGCACTATGCCCAATGACTTCCCAGCAAATACGATGCTTAGAGCGGCTGCACAAGCAAGGGCACTGATTGATACTCACGCATCAACAACCTAAAGCTAGTATTTTAGGCAGTTAATGTTAACTAAAAGCGACACATCGAAAGCAATTAGCGTGACTACTTGATCATATCTTCAAGCAAGCCGTCATTTATTAACTAATGACTTGCCTGGCGGGGATCGGGTTCAAAAATAGCCTCGCCTACTTCATCAATGTAGCGCTGCGCTTTGGTCACCATCATGGCGTCGCAGGCATCGCGGCTGGGTAACATATCCGAGCGTTCAAAACGGTGTTCGCGGGGTTCTCCGCTATCGCTTGGCTGCTTGATCCATCCGCTGACGCGGTATTGGCCGCTTTGCTGATCGGGCTGAGAAATAATAAAAAAGCCTTTGTATTCCACCGGGTCAGCCGCGTTGACACCCGCGTTAGGGGCTCCGCTACCTTCACCGCCAAACAGACCTGAAAAGAGCTTCTTAAACATACTGGCTCCTAGCGTTATAAAAAAAGCGGCAGGACAACCTGCCGCCTTTAACGGGATTAGCTCTGCTGACGACCTTTGCCAGCAGCAATCCGCAAGCGTAAAGCATTAAGCTTAATAAAGCCTTCCGCGTCTTTCTGGTTGTAAGCACCGGCATCGTCTTCAAACGTTGCGATAGACTCATCGAACAAAGACTGCTCGGACTTACGCCCTACTACGGTAGCGTTGCCTTTGTAGAGCTTCATGCGCACAACGCCGGAGACGTTTTTCTGTGTCTCGTCGATAGCGGCTTGCAGCATGCGACGTTCAGGGCTCCACCAGTAGCCGTTGTAGATCACTTCGGCGTATTTCGGCATCAATTGATCTTTCAGGTGAGCCTCTTCGCGGTCCAGCGTCAGCGACTCGATCGCACGGTGAGCACGCAACATGATGGTGCCACCAGGAGTTTCATAACAGCCACGTGACTTCATGCCCACATAGCGGTTTTCTACGATATCCAGACGGCCAATGCCGTTGTCGCCGCCGACTTTGTTGAGTTTCTCAAGTACTTCGTGGGCTTTGAGAGCCTCACCGTCGATCGCGACGATATCGCCTTTCTCGAACGTCAGCTCAACATAGGTAGGTTGATCGGGTGCCGCTTCTGGCGACACGCTCCAACGCCACATATCGTCTTCGGCTTCGGCCCATGGGTCTTCCAGAATGCCGCCTTCGTAAGAGATATGCAGCAGGTTGGCGTCCATGGAGTACGGCGATTTTTTCTTCTTGTTGGAGAAGTCGACCGGGATATTGTGCTCTTCGCAGTAAGCCATCAGCTTTTCACGCGACGTCAGATCCCACTCGCGCCACGGCGCAATGACTTTAACGCCCGGCTTCAGCGCATAGCCGCCCAGCTCGAAACGCACCTGGTCGTTACCTTTACCCGTTGCACCGTGAGAAATGGCATCCGCGCCCGTTTCATTGGCAATTTCAATCAAGCGCTTGGCGATCAGCGGGCGTGCAATCGACGTACCCAGCAGGTATTCACCTTCGTAGATCGTGTTGGCACGGAACATGGGGAAGACGTAGTCACGTACAAACTCTTCACGCAGGTCTTCAATGTAAATTTCTTTAACACCCAGCGCCTGGGCCTTAGCACGGGCCGGCTCGACTTCTTCGCCTTGACCGATGTCGGCAGTAAAGGTCACTACCTCGCAGTTGTAGGTTTCCTGCAACCACTTAACGATTACGGATGTGTCCAGGCCGCCTGAATATGCCAGCACAACCTTTTTGACATCGGACATTCTTTGCTCCTTGTTTATGAAAGCAAGTTCACTAGAAAATGCAGCACCTAATTGCGTGCTGCATGTTGAAATAAACCCTGAGTATAGCGTTCTCTATGCCCAGCGAATACCGTCAACGACGCCTTAGCAAGAAAGCTGCTAGAATCACACCACTCAAGAGGCGGCTTGCCGCCCATTTTTGACCGATTACTCGCTTTACTAAGGAGAGCTGCATGAGCGAGGCAATTGCCCGCGAATTAATGGCCCAACGTTTTCGTAGTTATCTACCGGTTGTCATTGATTTAGAAACGGGTGGCTTTAATGCCCAAAGTGATGCCGTGCTTGAGATTGCAGCCGTCACGCTCACCATGGACCCAGAAGGCAATCTGCTGCCTGATGCGACCTATGCCTATCACATCAAACCGTTTGAAGGGGCCAATGTCGAGCAGTCCGCACTGGATTTTACCGGCATCAATCTTGATGACCCATTGCGGCGCCAGGTAGCGCTCAGTGAGTCTGAAGCATTAGGCGAAATTTTCCGGCCCATACGCAAATCGATAAAAGCGCACGGCTGCTCTCGGGCGATTTTGGTTGGCCATAATGCCGCCTTTGATCAAGGGTTTCTCAACGCGGCCGCTAACCGGTGCAACGTTAAGCGTAACCCCTTTCACCCTTTCTCGAGTTTTGATACCGCAACGCTTGCTGGCCTGGTCTATGGGCAGACGGTGCTGGCGCGGGCTTGCCGCGCAGCGGGCATCGAGTTTGATAATAAAGCGGCGCACTCTGCACGCTACGATACCGAGCGCACCGCAGAGCTA
Source organism: Halomonas sp. AOP7-B1-5 (assembly GCF_052353045.1). NCBI lineage: Bacteria > Pseudomonadati > Pseudomonadota > Gammaproteobacteria > Oceanospirillales > Halomonadaceae > Halomonas > Halomonas sp. AOP7-B1-5. Next base: position 135,310 of record NZ_JBQTDC010000005.1, read on the forward strand.
TTTTGCGCCATGGTTAATCGTTATAAAGATTTGGGTGGCTGGCGTTTAGCCCAGCGTGAGCAAGATCTGGATGATGGCGAATAAGCCGTTCGTTGGATGCAGCCATTATCGCTTTACGCTAAACTTCGCCACCTTGAGGCACCGGTAGTGAACGTATTTAACACTTTCCGCGTGCTCCACTTTTTCGCTTTTCAAGAGATGAGACGTTTCAATGGCTCAGCATAATGCCTTTTACGCCCAGTCAGGCGGCGTTACCGCCGTTATTAACGCTAGCGCCTGTGGCGTTATCGAAGCTTGCCGTCAGGCGCCCGAGCAAATTGGCAAAGTGTATGCCGGTCATAACGGCATCATTGGCGCGTTGACTGAAGATCTTATCGATGTAAGCCAGGAAAGTGACGAATCGATCGCTGCGCTACGCCATACGCCAGGCGGCGCATTCGGTTCTTGCCGCTACAAGCTGAAAGATATCGACACGCACCGTACGCAGTACGAGCGTCTGATCGAGGTTTTTAAAGCCCACGATATTCGCTACTTCTTCTATAACGGTGGCGGCGACAGTGCCGATACCTGCCTGAAGATTTCCCAGCTGTCTGAAAAACTGGGTTATCCGCTGACCGCCATCCATGTGCCTAAAACCGTGGATAACGATCTGCCGATTACCGATAACAGCCCGGGCTTTGGTAGCGTTGCCAAATATATTGCCACCTCTACCCGCGAAGCGTCGCTGGATATCGCGTCCATGTGCGCAACGTCTACTAAAGTATTCGTGCTTGAAGTGATGGGCCGCCATGCTGGCTGGATCGCTGCCGCAGGCGGGCTTGCCGGGGAAGGTGAAGGCGAGCCGCCACATTTGATTATTTTCCCCGAAATTGCCTTCAATCGTAAAGCGGTGATGGCGCGTGTAGAAGAAAGCGTTAAGCAGAACGGTTACTGCGTGATTGTGGTATCCGAAGGCGCGCGCTACGAAGACGGCACTTTCCTGGCCGATGCGGGTAATACCGATGCCTTTGGCCATCGCCAGTTGGGCGGTGTTGCCCCCACGCTAGCCGGTATGATCAAGCAAGACCTGGGCTATAAGTACCACTGGGCCGTCGCAGACTATTTACAGCGTGCAGCACGCCATCTGGCATCTAAAACCGACGTTGAACAGGCCTATGCGGTCGGCCGTGAAGCCGTGACGCTGGCCCTTGCCGGTAAAAACTCGATGATGCCGGCGATTCGGCGTGTTTCTCAATCGCCTTACCAGTGGGATGTCATTTCCGCACCGCTTTCGCAGATTGCCAACCAGGAAAAGTTTATGCCGCGTGACTTTATCAGCGAAAGCGGTTTTGCGATTACCCAGGCGTGTCGTGACTACCTCTCGCCGCTGATTCAAGGCGAAGACTTCCCGCCGTTTGAGAACGGTTTGCCCAAAGTGGCTAAGCTCAAGCTTGCCAAAGTGGAACAAAAACTCCCCACTTTCACGCTGTAAGCCAAGCGTATACCAAAACGGGCGATGATTATTTCATCGCCCGTTTTTTATGGTCAGCTATTTTATAACCGTTTTAATATAGCGGCCCTAACGTAGCAGCCACGACAGCACGAGCAGTAACAGCAATACGCCAGCGACCCCCTGCCAGAAATGACGCCGAGGCTCCGTGCGGGGTTCATCCCGGGCGGGTAAACGACCAAGCGGCACACGCAGCGCATGTAAAAATTCCGATAGCCGCCTAAAGCGCAGCGCTCGCTGAGGATCCAGTGCGCGTCTTAACGCTTCATCTAACTCAATGGATATTTCAGGGTTCTGGGCACGTGAGCTGCGGTAACTAAGTTCTTCTAAATCCGTATGACTGCGCAATTTGTTAGGCGTGAATTGATACGGCAACGCCCCGGTCAACAACCAATAAGCGGTTGAGGCTAGCGAGTACTGATCGCTGCGGCGTCCAACGCTGTCGCCTAGCGCATACTCAGGCGCGGTATGCTCGTTAAAACCAATTTGGCGCAGCAACTCTCCCGATTGACGGTGGCCATCCGCTTCACGCATATGACATGCGCTAAAATCATTCAGAATCAGCTTCCCATGCGTATCAATCAAGATATTATCCGGGGTAATTTGTTGATGGATAATATCCCGGTGATGCAGTGCCTGAACGGCTTTGCCCAGCTGATTGGCAATATCGAGCCGCTGGACAAGGCTTGCCTGGGGATGCCTTTCGGCCCACTGGCGAAGCGTCTCGCCTTCCACATGCTGCATTAGATAATAAAGATAGCGCCGCGGCCTTGAAGGCTTTATCACTTTGACAATGAAGGGTGAGTTAACCCGCTCCACAATCCATTGCTGAAGTAGAAAATGCTCCAGATAAGCATTACGCAGTGAAAGCTCGGGGCTTGGCGCCTTCATGACCATTTCCCGCTCCGTATGCACATCCCGTACGCGGTAAACCCGAGACTGCGCATTACGTGAAAGCACTTCAATGACTTCCAGACCATCCAAGCGTTCACCGGGGGCAAGCTCGGGCGGAATCGGTAAGTCGCCGTAAATCAGGCTTGGGTCATCCGGCGACTCTTCGGGAAGCTCATCAATACGCACCAGTTGAAAGCAAAACTGTTCTCCACCGTAGCCACGCTCCTGGGCACGCTGTTTGGCTTCACTGGCCAAGCGCTCGCAGGCAGCATCCAGGTCACTGGCATCCTGGCGAATCAGTCTCACGTAATCTGAGGGCAGCAGCGTGCCGCGCACACCCCGCGTGGTAAATAGAAAAATATCGCCTTGCTTGAGCCCTAGATGGGTGTAATCAATATCCACACTGCCATCCATTCCCAGCGCCCGGGATGGGTAGTGATAGCCGCCGATGTCGGTGACATGATCACGGCTCAGCTGCTCAAACTCAGCGCCACGCAGTCGAAAGACCAGTGTATCGCCCATATGAAACAGATGGGCTTCGCGCTGACGGAAGACCATGACCGACATGGAGGAAACAAAGCCGCCCTCTTTTACATGTTGGCTTTGGCTATAGCACCAGCTGTTCAATGCCCGTAGCACACGAGTTGCCGATGTTTTTGTATCCCAATGGTCGGGCGTGGAAAAGTAGTCTGCCAAAAACCCCCGCACGCTTAAGTCGCCCGCCTGCTTGGCCAGCGTATTGCGTGACACGGAGTCGCTGATAACCGCACAGCCCCCTTTAACTTTCAGTATCGGCGCATCAGGGAAACGCACCGACATGGAGCTGCGATGCAAGCGCCTATCAGGAGCCACAAACGCTTGACCATAACTGATTAGCAACTGGGCATGCCCCACTCATCCTCCTTGGCTAGCCGCTCAGCATAAATTTCTCAGCCGCTATGATACACGCAACGACTTCAATGCGATGCCCAACTAACGTCACGTTTGCACTGATAAACATGATGCGTCGCTGGCACTTGCACGGTGATACGCCCCTAGCACTATGTTGCATTGGCAATCGTTGAGTCATCTTCGTATAATTCCCGCCTATTCGTGCAACGCATCAATTGCTTAGCCACTGCATCACCCAAGGACTTAAGGACTCAACGATGAACTTCGATAACATCCCTGCTGGAAAGGATTTGCCGAACGATATTTACGTGGCGATCGAGATTCCTGCGAACCACGCTCCTATCAAATATGAAATCGATAAAGACATGGGCGCGCTGCTGGTTGACCGCTTCATGGCTACGCCGATGTTCTACCCCGCCAACTATGGTTTTATCCCGCACACACTGGCGGATGATGGCGATGCGCTAGACGCGCTGGTGGTTACTCCTCACCCGGTAGCGCCTGGCAGCATTATCCGTGCGCGCCCCATCGGCATCCTGAACATGACCGATGAAGCGGGCGAAGATGCCAAGCTTGTGTGCGTACCGCACCCTAAACTCAGCACGCTTTATGATGACATTCAAGAAGTTACCGACCTGCCTGAGCTACTGCGTCAGCAAATTGCACACTTCTTTGAGAACTACAAAGACCTTGAAAAAGGCAAGTGGGTAAAAGTTGAATCCTGGGAAGGCGTCGAAGCCGCACGCAAAGCCATTGAGAAATCAGCGGCTGCTTACCAAAAGGCATAAAGTGAACTAACGCTCACGTTTTGTCTCTATTAAGAAGGCCGCCCTCAAGGCGGCCTTCTTATTATGCCAAGCCAACGTTTTTTTATCGTGCTGCTGCCCTATTAAAGTGTCCGGTTTTCCCTGCGCGAGATCTATGCAGGTGCTTATCCCGTCACACCGCCGTTAAGGATGTATCGTGTTATCCATCAAACGCTTAAGTTCGCTCTTGCTTCTCTGTTGCCTGCCCCTGGTTGCCCAAGCACAGTGGTTTTCATCTAGCAGTGAAGATGCGTTTTTACCGGTGATGGAGGCGTTTCAGTCCAGCGCCTGGCACGATGGCGAAACGCTTTATGTGGGTATGCAGATTACTCAGGGCTACTACCTTTACCGGCATCAGTTTGCTGTTGAAAGCCAGACGCCGTCGGTAACGCTGGGTGGCTCCGTTCTGCCGGAAGGCACATTTACCACCGACGAATTTTTCGGCGACGTTTACACGTTCCGTGATCAGGTAGTATTCGAAACGCCTCTGGAAAGTGCCTATTCAGGCCCTATTGATATTGCACTCACCTTTCAGGGATGTGCCGATGCCGGGCTTTGCTATCCTCCAGAACGCGTAGACCTTCAGGCGGCAGAATCAGAACCGCCCGCCCAATATGCTGATTGGCTAAGCGAGAATACCAGCCAAGCTGCTGGCAGCGTAAAGTCTGGCAACACGTCAGACCCCGACATGGCCAGTTCATTCTCAAGCTCTGCTTCAAGTTCTGTTTCAAGTTCTGTTTCAAACCCATCTATAGGCACACCACAAAGTGCCGATAGCCGCTTTAGCACGCTTTTAAGCGAGGCAAGCCTGCCATTGGCATTAGGGCTATTTTTTCTTGCAGGGCTTGGTCTTACGTTTACACCCTGTGTACTACCCATGATTCCGATACTTTCCTCTATTATCGTAGGCCAGAATCCGACCAGACCGCGTGCTTTTGTACTTTCGGCAAGCTACGTACTGGGTATGGCCGTCACTTACGCGGTCGTAGGCGTGCTGATGGGGCTTTTTGGGGCTGGACTGAATCTACAGGCGCGCCTTCAGTCGGCACCGGTATTAATTACGTTTGCTGTTTTATTTACGCTATTTGCACTGGCCATGTTTGGCGCCTTCGAGCTGCGCTTTTCACAACGGCTCACTAATCGTATTGATGCTTGGCAGGCACGCGCCCAAAAAAGCGGCCCTGGCGGTCTGGCTTTAGCGGGGGCACTTTCCGTTTTAGTAGTATCTCCCTGTGTAACGGCCCCTTTGGCGGGGGCGCTGGTGTTTATTTCCTCAACGGGCGATGCCGTTATTGGCGGCGCGGTATTGTTTGCCTTAGGCCTAGGGATGGGCTTGCCGCTGTTGCTCGTCGGCACATTTGGCGTAACACTGCTACCCCGCACAGGCGCTTGGATGAATGGCGTTAAAACCGCCTTTGGCCTGTTGCTGCTGGGTGTCGCGGTCTGGATGATCGAGCGCTTGGTTGCAGGGCCTATCGGGCTATTACTTTGGGCGGCCCTGGCTATTGGCAGCGCGCTGGTGCTTGGCGCTTTAACGTTAAACCAGCGAGCAGGCTGGTCACGTGCTCGACAAACGCTAGGGCTAATGCTGCTGGCCTGGGGAGTCGCCTTAGTGCTGGGCGCAGCCCAGGGCAATAATAACCCCCTGCGCCCGTTAAGCGCCTCAAGCACATCTGAGGCAAGCGCCAACAGAGCGCTCACATTTGAAGAAGTGGGTAGCTTGGACGAGCTGCAGTCAGCACTTGCCCAAGCAGACAACGCTAACCGCCCCGCATTTGTTCATTTCACTGCTGAATGGTGCATCTCATGCAAGGTGATGGAGCGTGATGTTTACCCAGACCCACGTGTTGTGGCTGCCCTGGACGGCTTTACGCTGATTTCAGTCGATGTGACTGATACCACTGCGCAGAGCCGACAGCTGCTGAATCAATACCAGCTCTTTGGCCCGCCAAGTCTACTGTTCTTTAATCAAGGTAATGAGATACGCACAGCGCGCATTCAGGGGGAAGCCACCGCCAATGAGCTTGCCGAACATCTTTCGTCCTTAAAGCAGTGGCTATCGAACTAAAAATATAATCCTTCTGCTTTTGCCTTTGTAGTACTCGGCTCGCGCTAACCATAGGACGGTTATCGCTAAACAACGGCTAAGCTGCTTAGGCCGATAAGGACGGTAGTGGCATGGCGGTCCATCGGACAAGCGCTGGACATGCACTTGTTTTTTCGGCAAACTCCGCTTCCATATTAGTTAAATTCTCAATTTTTTAGCTGTAGAAGGGGTAACGTTCGCTAACATGCAGCGTTCTCTTGTTTTCTTTAATTGGTTTACTGCGCGCCGAACATGCCACATTTCGCTTTACGTTCAGCGTAGCCAGCTCGCAACCTTCAGACATTAATGGGGCTCAGTATGGATATTCGCAAAGTAAAAAAATTGATCGAACTGCTCGAAGAATCAAACATTAGTGAAATCGAAATTCAGGAAGGCGAAGAGTCAGTACGCATCAGCCGCCATCCTAATGGCGCCACTTGGCAGCCCCAGCCAATGCCGCAGTACGGCTACCCGACACAAGCCCCCGCACCAGCCCCGGCCCCCGTTGCTCCAGGCGCTGACATTGAGCCTCAGGGCGCAAGCTTCCGTGGCGATGCCGTTAATTCACCCATGGTCGGCACGTTCTATCGCAGCCCTGCACCCGGCGCTAAATCGTTTGTAGAAGTGGGCGACACCGTTAAACAGGGTGATACCGTTTGCATCGTGGAAGCGATGAAAATGATGAACCAGATCGAAGCCGATCGCGACGGTGTGGTTGAAGCCATCCTGGTGGAAGATGGTGAGCCGGTGGAATTTGATCAGCCCATGATCGTCCTCGCTTAATCTTTCACATCAACACGGGTGGACTCTCCCATGCTGGACAAGGTACTTATCGCGAACCGCGGCGAGATAGCCCTACGTATCCTGCGGGCCTGTAAAGAACTGGGCATCAAAACCGTAGCGGTACACTCTAAGGCCGACCGTGAACTGATGCACGTACGCCTGGCGGATGAAGCTGTGTGTATTGGCCCGGCTTCATCGGCCCAGTCGTATTTAAATATTCCTGCACTGATCAGCGCCGCTGAAGTCACCGACTCAAGCGCGATTCATCCGGGCTACGGCTTTTTGTCTGAAAATGCCAACTTTGCCGAGCAGGTTGAGCGTTCAGGTTTTGCGTTTATTGGTCCGCGCGCTGAAACCATTCGCCTGATGGGCGACAAAGTCAGCGCTATCGAAGCCATGAAGAAAGCCGGTGTACCGACCGTTCCCGGCTCTGACGGCCCGCTTGGCGATGATGATGCTTCGAATCTGGCCGCCGGTAAGCGCGTTGGCTATCCGGTAATTATCAAGGCAGCCGCTGGCGGCGGTGGCCGTGGTATGCGGGTAGTGCATTCCCAAGACCAACTGCTTGAAGCGATTAGCATCACCCAAAACGAAGCCCAGGCAGCGTTTGGTGATGGCACGGTCTACATGGAAAAATTCCTTGAGAAACCGCGTCACGTGGAAGTGCAGGTACTTGCCGATGGCCAGGGCAACGCCATCCACCTGTATGACCGGGACTGCTCACTTCAGCGCCGCCACCAGAAAGTATTGGAAGAAGCCCCCGCCCCCGGCATTGAGCCACAAGCACGTGCTGACGTGCTCGAAGCCTGCCGTCAGGCGTGTATCGAAATCAATTACCGCGGCGCAGGTACGTTTGAGTTTCTGTATGAAGATGGCAAGTTCTTCTTCATCGAAATGAACACCCGTGTTCAGGTAGAGCACCCGGTTACTGAAATGGTAACCGGCGTCGATATCGTTAAAGAGCAGCTGCGCATTGCCTCTGGCCTGCCGCTGTCGATTCGCCAGGAAGACGTAAAGCTTAACGGCCATGCGTTTGAGTGCCGGATCAATGCCGAAGATTCGCGTACCTTTATGCCTTCACCGGGTAAAGTAACGGTATTTCATGCGCCGGGTGGCCTTGGCGTTCGTATGGACTCGCATCTTTATACGGGCTATACCGTTCCGCCTCACTACGACTCCTTGATCGGCAAACTGATCACCTGGGGGGCTGACCGCGAAACGGCGCTGACGCGCATGCGCAACGCCCTGGATGAGCTGCTGGTTGAAGGCATCAAGACCAATATCGATCTGCAGAAAGACCTGGTACGCGATAGTCATTTCCGTCAAGGGGGTGTCAACATTCACTACCTGGAAAAGAAACTCGCTGGCTAATTTAGAAATCAGCTAATTTTACTGGTTAGCCGATAGTGATGCCAAACGGGGTGGCTGAGTCCACCCCGTTACCGTTTTTGTTTCTACTGCGGAGACACGCCATGCCCTGGCTTCAACTTAAAGCCCACGTCGCGCCTGAGCAGGCGGAACTACTCGAAGACCTGCTGCTTGAAGAAGGCGCAACGGCCATTGGGCTTCAGGATGCTCACGACGATCCCGTTTTCGAGCCTGAGCGCGGCACCACGCCTTTATGGCAGGATACGATCTTAACCGGCCTGTACGATGATCTTGAAGGCGTTGAGAGCATGCTTATGCGTATAGCAGCGGCTTGGGCTGAACAGATGCCTGACGAGCCCTGCCCGGCGATTGAGTATGAGCTGCTAGCCGATCGCGACTGGGAACGTGAATGGATGGATGACTTCACGCCACTTCAGATGGGACAGCGGCTCTGGATTGTTCCCAGCTGGCACACCCCACCGCAAGCCGATGCAGTCAACTTGATTCTAGATCCAGGCCTGGCCTTTGGTACCGGCACCCATCCCACCACTGCGCTGTGCCTTGAATGGCTCGATCAGCTAGCGGTTGAGGGCACGCTTGCCGACCAGAACGTGCTGGATATTGGCTGTGGTTCGGGCATTCTGGCGATTGCCGCACTCAAGCTTGGCGCACGCCATGCCGATGGCACGGATATAGACCCCCAGGCGCTGCAAGCAAGCCGCGATAACGCCGAACGTAATCATATTGCTGAACACGATTTAGCGCTTTATTACCCCGAGCAGTTAACTGGCGGCCCCTACCCGGTTGCCACCGCTAATATTTTAGCCGGGCCCTTGGTAGAGCTGGCGCCAATGATCGCTGGACATATCGCACCGAAGGGACGTCTTGCGCTGTCAGGCATTCTTGCCAACCAGGCCCAAGACGTGCTTAGGGCCTACGAAGCAGAAGGCATCATGATGGATGAACCCGTCATTCGCGAAGGCTGGGTACGGCTCACTGGCTATCGCCCCGGTTAATCTGCGAAACAGCCTTCATTCCAATCCCGAGTAGGCGTATCATACGCCTCCTTGAAACGACCTACTCGTTATCCAGCAGCGCAATGTCCATGACCATAGCCACGCAAAAATCGACAGCCATCGGCCCTTACACGTTGTCCAATCAGGTAATTCTGGCGCCTATGGCCGGTGTTACCGACCGTCCCTTTCGCCAGCTATGCCGACAGCTGGGCGCGGGCTGGGTGGTGGGTGAAATGGTAACCGCCGACCCGAGCCTCTGGCATACGCGCAAGTCACAGCTGCGTATGGACCACCAGGGCGAGCCCGACCCGCGCGTAGTCCAGATTGCGGGCGGCGATGCAGAGATGCTTGCTCAGGCAGCTCGGCTAAACGTGGAGCTTGGCGCACAAATTATTGATATCAATATGGGCTGCCCGGCGAAAAAGGTCTGCAACAAGGCAGCAGGGTCTGCCCTGTTACGCGATGAAGCCTTAGTAGCGGAAATTCTGGATGCCGTGGTCAAGGCTGTTGAGGTTCCGGTTACGCTAAAAATTCGTACCGGCTGGTGCGCTGAATCGAACAACGGCGTACGTATTGCTCGGCTTGCAGAAGATGCTGGTATTCAAGCACTGGCCGTTCATGGCCGACATCGCGAACAGCGCTATACTGGATGGGCAGAATACGACACGATTGCCGATATTAAATCGCGTCTTTCGATCCCTGTGATTGCCAATGGTGATATTACAAGCCCTGAAAAAGCAGCTGAAGTCCTTCGTTATACCGGTGCAAACGCGGTAATGGTGGGGCGAGGCGCCCAAGGCAATCCGTGGATTTTTAAACAGATCACCCACTATCTCGAACACGGCAAGCAATTAGCATTGCCAAGCCTTGAAGAGCGTCGCCGCGTGCTCCTAGCGCATGTAGCGGCCCTTCATGCGTTTTACGGAGACACAATGGGTGTGCGTATTGCTCGCAAGCATATTGGCTGGTATCTCGAAAGTGACCAGCGCTTTTGCGAGGCAACACGCCGCCAATTGAAACAACAATTTAATGCGTTAACGTTACCTGAAACGCAATTTAATTGGATTAATGACGCGATGGCGCTTGATGCTGACAAGCGTCTGCTAGCTACAGGAAGCCATGCTGCATGAACGAACGCGATTTTCTTTCCAGCGAGTTATCCTCGCGCCTAGCGGGCACGCTCGCTGACCCGGCGGCAAGCGTTCCACCGCAGCCGTTAAGAGAGGCCGTGGAAACCGCCATGCGCCGCTACTTCGAGCATCTCGATGGCAGCCAGGCCACCGACCTGTACGCCATGGTGATGGCCGAAGTAGAAGCGCCGCTGCTCACTTGTGTCATGGAGCATACGGAAGGTAACCAAACACGAGCAGCTGACGTACTTGGATTAAACCGGGGGACGTTGCGCAAAAAACTCAAGCTTTACGGACTTATCGAAGGTGACGCCCCATAACCATGGGGCGTTGTTGTTTTTATTTCCAACTCTGCATATGAGCACTCTAATGGTTGATAGTACTGCTACCCCTGTTCGCCGCGCTCTTTTGAGCGTTTCTGATAAAACCGGCATCGTGGAGTTTGCCCGCGGCTTATCCGAGCGCGGTATCGAGCTGCTTTCTACAGGCGGTACGTTCCGCTTGCTACAGGAAAATGCCATTGCGGTGACGGAAGTTTCCGAACATACCGGCTTTCCTGAAATTATGGACGGCCGGGTAAAAACCCTGCACCCGAAAATTCATGGCGGCATTCTGGCTCGCCGCGGCCAAGACGATGCCGTCATGGCTGAAAACGATATCACCCCGATTGATATGGTCGTGGTTAACCTCTACCCCTTTGCGGCGACAGTAGCCAAGCCTGACTGCAGCCTGGAAGATGCTATCGAGAATATCGATATCGGTGGCCCGACCATGGTGCGCGCTTGCGCTAAAAACCACGCGTATACCACCATCGTGGTTAATGCCGACGATTATGCCCGCGTGCTTGCAGAGCTTGCGACCAATGATGGTCAAGTGAGCACTGCCACGCGTTTTGACCTTGCGGTAAAAGCCTTTGAACATACCGCAGGCTATGACGGCGCTATCGCGGATTATTTGGGTCGCAAGGTTAATGAGAGCGACGCGACCTTTGCGCGCACGTTTAATCTGCAGCTGCATAAAAAGCAGGACATGCGCTACGGCGAAAACCCGCATCAGCAGGCGGCTTTTTACGTTGACCCTTCCGCCTCGGAGCCCAGCGTTGCTACGGCCACCATGCTCCAGGGCAAACCGCTCTCGTTCAATAACGTGGCTGATACCGATGCGGCCTTTGAATGCGTGAAAGCGTTTGATGAAACGGCCTGCGTGATTGTTAAACACGCTAACCCGTGCGGCGTCGCGATCGGTGCCACCGCGCTAGAGGCTTACGACAAAGCGTTTGCGACCGACCCCACCAGCGCCTTTGGCGGCATTATTGCCTTCAACACGCCGCTTGGAGCCGATACTGCCCGTGCCATTGTTGACCGACAGTTTGTTGAGGTCATTATCGCGCCTGGGGTAAGCGATGAAGCGGTTGCAATTATCGCTGAGAAGAAAAACGTTCGCCTGCTGGATGTAAGCGCTCATTGGCCTGGAGAAACCCAGCCCGCATTTGATTTCAAACGGGTCAACGGTGGCCTGCTGGTACAAGAGCGTGACCAGGGTATGGTGACGCGTGAAGAGATTACCGTGGTAAGCGAACGCGCGCCCTCAGAACAGGAGCTGCGCGATTTGGCATTCGCATGGCGCGTGGCCAAATTCGTTAAATCCAACGCCATTGTTTACGCCAAAGCTGGCCAAACGATCGGTGTCGGTGCAGGCCAGATGAGCCGCGTGTACTCGGCCAAAATTGCGGGTATTAAAGCGGCCGATGAAAACCTGTCCGTACCGGGTTCAGTCATGGCTTCTGACGCTTTCTTCCCGTTCCGTGACGGTATTGATGCAGCCGCCGCCGCGGGTATCACCGCCGTCATTCAGCCGGGCGGCTCGATGCGTGATCAGGAAGTAATTGACGCCGCCAATGAAGCGGGCATCGCCATGGTCTTCACCGGCATGCGTCATTTCCGTCACTAAACAGTAGTGAAATAAATGCGCTAGATAAACAAAAGCCTCGCAAGCACCGCCTGCGAGGCTTTTTTTAACGGCAACAAGCCTGCGATATTCTACTCATGTTAGCCAAGATCAATACACAGGTACTTGGTTTCCAAATACTCTTCCAAGCCTTGATGACCGCCTTCGCGCCCTAAGCCTGACGCTTTGACCCCGCCAAACGGTGCCGACGCATTGGAAATAAGGCCGGTGTTGATCCCGACCATGCCATATTCCAGCGCTTCAGCAACGCGCCAAACTCGCGAGAGATCCCGAGAATAGAAGTAAGACGCCAGCCCATACTGGGTGTCGTTGGCCATTTCAATAGCGGTTTCTTCATCATCAAAGGGGAAAACAGCGGCTAAGGGACCAAAGGTCTCTTCCTGGGCCACCTTCATGTTTTCCTTTGCAAAGCTGATAAGTGTAGGCGTGAAGAAATTGCCACCCAGAGGATGAGGGTGACCGCCCAACAATAGCTCAGCCCCCTTATCAAGCGCGTCTTGAACATGCTCGCTGACTTTCTTGACCCCATCTTCATCAATCAGCGGGCCAATATTAATATTCGGCTGCGTGCCATCACCCACGTTTAGCTCGCTGTTCATGGCTACTGCTAGCTTTTCACAAAATGCATTAATGACGCTGGACTGAACTAAAAAGCGGTTAGTGCAGATACAGGTTTGCCCCGCATTGCGGAACTTGGCAGCCATCGCACCTTCAACGGCAGCATCTAAATCAGCATCTTCAAAAACAATAAACGGTGCGTTACCACCAAGTTCCAGCGAGATTTTCTGTACATGCTCTGAGGCCTTCGCCATCAGCGTTCGGCCCACTTCGGTGGAACCGGTGAAAGTAATTTTGCGGACTTTAGGTGACTGGGTGAGCGCTTCGGCAATTTCACCGGCGCGACCCGGCACCACATTAAAGACGCCGCGCGGTATGCCTGCACGCTCAGCCAATAGCGCTAATGCTGTCGCGGAGAACGGCGTTTGACTGGCAGGCTTGATCACAATAGTACAACCCGCTGCTAAAGCAGCACCGGCCTTGCGGGTAATCATCGCCGCCGGGAAATTCCAGGGGGTAATCGCGCCTACAACGCCAACCGGCTGTTTGGTAACCATGATGCGCTGGTTTGACTTCGAGGCAGGGATGGTCTCGCCGTATACGCGCCGGGCTTCTTCGGCAAACCAGCGCAGAAAACTCGCCGCATAGGCAATTTCACCTTCGGCTTCTTTAACCGGCTTGCCCTGCTCAAACGTCATCAGCAGCGCAAGATCATGCTGATGCTCAAGCATTAAATCGTGCCACTTGAGTAGAAGATCAGCGCGCTCCTGCGCGGTTAACGAACGCCATGCGGGTAAAGCGGCGTCGGCTGCATCAATCGCACGCTCAGTTTCCGCTTTGCCTAAGCGGGGCATGTCCCCCACCGGCTTGCCCGTGGCGGGGTTAATAACGTTAATTTGTTCTCCACTGTCAGCGGCTACCCAACTGCCGTCGATATAGGCAAAGGGGCTATACAGCTGTGTCTCTTTTAACGCTTCCATGACAGACTCCTGGCCAAAAGATGGCCCTGTGGGCTCATATTTACGCTTTCATGCTAAGACGAAACCACGTAATTAACCAAGTGTTTGGCCAATATCGCCACTCTGACCATGGAAACGCCACCTTAATTAATCAGCGTTAAAAACTCCTGACGCGTGGCGGGGTTATCACGGAACCCACCCAGCATTACCGATGAAGTCATGCTTGAGTTCTGCTTTTCTACGCCACGCATCATCATGCACAAATGCCGCGCTTCCACCACGACAGCCACCCCTTTCGCACCGGTCACCTGCTGGACAGCATCGGCAATTTCACGGGTCAGACTTTCCTGAATCTGCATACGCCGCGCATACATATCGACAATACGTGCAAATTTAGAAAGCCCTAACACTTTGCCATCCGGTAAATAGGCAATGTGGCATTTACCAATGAAGGGTAATAAGTGGTGCTCACACATAGAGTAAAGCTCTATATTTTTTACCAGCACCATCTCATCGGTCTTGGATTCAAAAACCGCTCCGTTAATGATTTCTTCGAGCGATTGCTGATAGCCTGCGTTTAAAAACTGCATGGCCTTAGCTGCGCGCTTAGGCGTATCCCGCAGCCCTTCACGATCAGGATCTTCACCAAGAGCAGTAATAATTTGGCGATAATGCTGGGCGATGTCATCGGTCATATCAAGTCTCACTAAAACGGTGCCTGTCTACTCGATGCAACTGCTCATCGTGGCAACTCCATCGACAAGCCAAGCATCCTAAGCAGTGCCTAAGCCCTTTATTCATAAGTTATGCAATATGAAGTCAGTAAAAAGCTAATGCAAATTAATATAAGTATTAAAAAAACGCGTTATCAAATTATTTTAACGCACCTAATCGCTATGTGGCAGATGGCAACGACTTTTAAAACGGTAATTACGCCGCTCTTAAGCTGTCTGGAGCTTTTAAATAAATGCTTAAGCCAGCCATATAGGACGCTCAAGCTGCAAACACTGCTGCTCTAGCTGACGAATGTGCTGATCCCAGTAACCGCTTTCGGCCATCCAGGGAAAAGCCCGTGGAAACGCAGGATCGCCCCAGCGCGACACCAGCCAAGCACTATGCCGAATCAATCGATAGGCCCTTAATGGTTCAATTAACGACATCTGATCATGAGGAAACGGCTGCGACTCCTCATACCCTTCACTGATTTCATTAAGCTGTGCTCGCCAGCCGTCGGGGTCGTCGGTCGGCAGCAACATCCAGATGTCCTGAATGGCGGGCGCCATCAGGCAGTCATCAAAATCAACTAAGGTAAATTGCTCATCCCGCCCCAGCACGTTGCCCAAGTGGCAATCACCATGGCAACGCATTAACGAAGCGGAATCGAGCGCTTTAGATGCCAGCAGCCGCTGCATTTTTTCAACCACCGACTGATAAGCACGCTGCTGGAATTGACTCAGCCACTGGCTCTGAACGACCCGCTGGCGGGCATTTTCTATTCCGCTTTCAAGCACTAGTTGAGGGCGATGCTGAAAAGCTTTGCGGTGCGATACTTTATGCAGCCGCCCTAACACTTCGCCCAGCGCATAAAGATGCGCGGGGTTATCGAGCTCCGGTGCCTGACCTGCACATTGACGAAAAAGCGTAAAACGAAAACCGGCGTAGCGATGCAACGACTGCCCTTCACTATTGCGCCAAGGCGCCACTACCGGCACCCCCGCTTTATCAAGCTCCTGTAAAAAATCATGCTCTTCTTGAATAGCGGCATCCGACCAGCGCTCGGGACGATAAAACTTTATCACCCAGCTTCGTGCTTCATCATCACGAAACATCAATACACGGTTTTCATAGCTATTAAGCGCAAAAGGCTCGCCGGCTGGCCAAATATCGACAGATTCGGCCGCCGACATGACCGTATCAGGCGACAGTGCACTGAAAAGATGTGACATAAATCGCTCCTGAGTAACCAAACGCCTATCTTATCAACTATTGCCTAGCGGCGTTCTGGCAACAGCCCAGATGTCTACATGCATTGCACCAGCCTTTTGGGCAACCCTTGCCAGTGCGTTGGTAGTGGCCCCGGTTGTGACAACATCGTCAATCAGAGTTATATGCGCGGGAAGCGGCCCTTTTATGCTGAAAGCGCCACGTAGATTAGCCGCTCGCTCCTGTCGGTTTAGCGTACGTTGCGAAGCTACTAGCTTGTGACACTCAGCATTGAGCAGTTCAAGGCCTGTCCGTCTGGCTAGCTGCTCTGCTAGCCAGTACGCCTGATTAAACCCTCTCTCTCGCGCCCGCTGATGGTGCATTGGCACAGGCAGTAACGCAGAACCCAAAAGATCGGGCTTATTCACTAACATCAACTCCACCAGAAGCATCCCCGCTCGAGGCGATGCATTAAATTTAAAATCATGCATAAGCTCTTTAATCGAGGACTGATAGAGCAGGCTCACATGAGCACGTTTGATAGGCGGTGGTTCCATCAGGCAGTGACCGCATAGCGATTGCGCCGGTTGGCGTAGTGGTTCGCCACACCGTGTGCAGCAAAGCGTATTCCAAGGCAGCTCAGCCAAACAGTCGCGACACCACCCCACACCATCGTGGGCGGGCATCAGGCAAAAGGCACAATATCCCGGCAGGGCTTCTTGCAACCCTCGATGCACCCGTTGCCACCCTTTCATTAACCCCATACAGCTCCTTAGTTGAGCAATGCCTGACAACTATGTTGTTTAAAGCGTTGACATTATCCATAAATTTGATAATATACGTCTCGTCTTCTGCGGATGTGGTGGAATTGGTAGACACGCTAGATTTAGGTTCTAGTGCCGTAAGGTGTGGGAGTTCGAGTCTCCCCATCCGCACCAATTTTAGTTAGTTATCTCATTTTTATTATATTCCTATCAATCGGTAAGCATATGCTTACCGATTTTTTTATGGTTTTTTCACCCCTATTCACCACCTCCCCCTTTAGCTAACTTCTGCTAACCTTTTAGCAACGTTAGTGTTTTGCAATTCGGCATCTTGCCTTGAGAAGGATCTCAATTATGGAATGGCTCAACGAGCACGCACAGGCAATCTCCGCTGCTAGCAGCATCCTCACCTTATTTGTTTGGGTTTTTTATGCTCAATTGCTTTATGGCGGCTATGCGCGCCAACGTCGGCCTCGGATTATTATTAACCGAGGTAAAGGAATAGGCTTGGATGCGCTTTGCTTAGTTAGCAGTATGAGCAACGAAGCCATTTACGTTCAGCATCTTGTTGCGGTTCTGCATACCAAGGAGCAAAGCTACCAGCTTGATATCGTTGAATATCAGCAACAGGGCGATGAAGATGAAGAGGTAGATTACCGCACGCACCAAGGACCGCTTAGCTCAGGTGATTACATTCACATCCAGTCCTTTGAATCGATCATCAAACGACTAACCCAGTATTGGGACTTGGATGAAGAAGTCATCAAACAGCAGGAGCTGCTGCTTGAGATACGTGTTATCGCCATCTACGGCTCAGAAGATATGCCGATTGGCGCTTCACGGCGTTTTCATTTGAATCTATCCGCCGAGCCTGTTGGCCAACTCATCCCCTCCAGCGTGGATACTCACCGCATGAACAGCCGACGCGATCGTAAACGCGTGCTAAAGTGGGCAAAGGATATAGAAATACACAAAGCTTCCTAAGCCTAAGCTAGCGCTTCATATAATTTTAAAAACGATCATTCGAGATAATTACATGAAACAGTTTTTTGCCTTGCTATGCCTAGGCACTTTAACGCTTGTCACTTCTCAGGCTTACGCCGAGGAAGAAACTAGTGACTTACCCGATTGGGCCGAAGAGCAAGTTGAGCCGTTTCGTGCCCGTGTTGGCAA
Source organism: Halomonas sp. AOP7-B1-5 (assembly GCF_052353045.1). Lineage (NCBI taxonomy): Bacteria > Pseudomonadati > Pseudomonadota > Gammaproteobacteria > Oceanospirillales > Halomonadaceae > Halomonas > Halomonas sp. AOP7-B1-5. The sequence goes on from NZ_JBQTDC010000005.1 coordinate 153,118, forward strand.
CTGGGTGGACAATACATCACGCAACATTGATTCATTTTTTGGTGGGGAATACTATAACAACTCCGTTAATAACGAGTCCTACTTGCGCCTGGGCCAAGAGATTGACTGGATGGAAGGAGAGGGTGTGGGCGGCGACGTCAGCGTACGTTATCGGATCGACCTACCCACTACCGAAGAGCGTTTACGCCTAGTCATTGAAAGCGATCCGGAAGAGTCACAAGGAACCTTGGCCGATCAAGGCTCTGGCCGCCTGTATAACGACCAGCGCGACCGTCGTAACTCGACATTTGGGCTGGACTGGCTTGAAAGCCGGGATAAACGCGAAAACTGGAGTAACCGGATTGGTGCGGGTGTTCGCTTACGCCTGCCTCTAGATCCTTACGTACGCTTTACCAGCGAACGGCTCTGGGATATCGGTGACGGCCCCTGGCAGCTGGAATCGTTTAACCGCCTTTCGTGGTTTAACAATGAAGGTTACTCCGCGCGCACCGAGTGGGATATTGGCCGCCCTCTTTCTGAAAATCGCCACCTGCGCTTTATCACTAACGTTCAGTGGCGAGAAGAAGAAGATACGCTAGAGTACAGCGAAATTGCCGAGCTTAACCAACGGCTCAATAAGCGTAGTGCGCTGCGCTATTCAGCTATTGCCATTGGCGAAAGCGTCTCTAATCCGCGCATAACGAACTACTATTTACAAACCCGTTATCGCCGCGATGTCCATAAAGGCATTTTATTTGCCGATGTCATTCCAGAGCTGCACTTTCAACGCGAAGTTAGCTACGACCCTCGCTGGGCAATGACGCTACGCCTGGAAATGTACTTTCAGCGTGAAATAAATCGTGACTATTTTGGCTTCTAGTCCCCTTGGTTTTTCAATTACCTTGTTTCTAATTACCTGACTTATAGCTAGCTGATTTTGTAATAAACGCTTAAAGCGAGCCGAGGGCGTAAGCCCGGCTCGCGGTCTTAGCGTTTTTTTCAAATAGAATTACAGCCGCAAGCCGCCGTCACATTCGATAATCCGCGCACTGAAATAGTCGTTATCAAAAATAAACGCGACACTTTTGGCAATATCATCAGGCTCTCCCAAGCGCCTCAACGGTACGCTTGATGAGATTCTTTCCAACATGTCGGGGCGCATGGCCGCCGTCATATCAGTTTCGACAAAACCCGGCGCCACGGTACCAGTGCGAATACCATAGCGAGCCAGCTCCTTACCCCACGTCACCGTCAGCGCGTGAACGCCCGCTTTAGCCGCTGCATAGTTACTCTGCCCCGCATTGCCGGCTCGTGAAATGCTTGAGATATTAACGATAACGCCCTCGTGCCCCGCTTCAATGATCTGGGTCGCCGCCTCACGGCCACATAGGAACACACCGGTCAAGTTAACATTAAGAACCCGTTGCCAAGTCTCAAATGACATGCGTTTTTCTACATGACCATCAGTGGCTTTTACCAGCAGAGCATCATCAGTAATACCTGCATTGTTAACACAACCGCTAATAGGCCCCATGCGTTTCGCAATATCACCAAACGCCGCAATGACCGAAGCCTCCTCAGCGACATTCACGACAAATGCTTCCGACTGAATACCATCTCGCTTAAGCTCTGATACCGCCCGATCTAACGCTTCAGCACTCATATCCAGCAAAGCAAGTGCTGCCCCTTGCTGGCCTAAACGCTGTGCTATTGAAAAGCCTAGCCCCCGAGCACCTCCCGTAATAGCGATCACCTTACCGGCTAATTGCATGCTTCTCTCCTTACCCATTGGTTTGTAAAATAACTCTACCTCAGCTTTCATCAACAGCCCATTAACACTGAGTCTCAGGCGTGCATTGCGAATCAATAAACATAACGAGAAGACGCTTGTTTTTTGCACTTATGACACAATAATGATCGATTACGCCTGTTACGGAGCCGGTCATGCCAATTCTTGTATTCATCTCTTTATTTACCTTACTCGATTTCATACTGTTGTTTTCAATCGGCAGCCAAATAGGCCTACTCACCACCCTGTTGCTTGTTTTAGCGACGGGCGTCATTGGGCTACACCTAATTCGCAAAGAAGGTGTGTCTACGTTTGCCCGCGCCCGTCAACGCATGCAGGCAGGTGAAATCCCGTCCAATGAACTGCTAACGGGCGCGGCGCTTATTTTCGGCGGCGCCCTTCTGATGGCGCCAGGTTTCTTATCCGACATAGTGGGAATCGCCTGTCTGCTGCCGAACGCACGGCAGCTTATGTATAAAGCCCTAATGTGGCTTGGCTTGAAAACCAGCCTCTATAGCGGGCAAAACGATCAACCTAAAACACATCGCCAGCAACGTACTTCCTATCATGGAGGTAATGGCGATAAAACTGGTGCTTTCAATGAAACGGGGCCGCTGGAAGGTGATTTTATTAGTCGCGATGATGGCTCCCGGCGTCGCTAGCGTCGATTAATATAAAAAAATCAAATAAAAGGCGCTTTTTTCATCGCTGCCCCTTGAAAGGGCTTTTGAAGCCCCCACTTTTTGAACCAGCATACAGGCTCGGTGGTGACGGTTACGTTGCCACCATTAACAACGAAGGTTGTGAACCTTCATTTCTCGTGGTAATGCCCTCGAGAATCTTGTTTTAGCTATCTGCCCTATTAGGGCCTTGACGATACTCAGGAGAACGTGAGCATGAAAATCCGTCCTTTGCACGATCGCGTCGTAGTTCGCCGCGTGGAAGAAGAACAGAAAACTGCTGGTGGCATCGTGCTTCCAGGCAATGCACAAGAAAAGCCCACGCGTGGCGAAGTTCTTGCAGTAGGCAACGGTCGCATTCTCGATAACGGCGAAGTACGTCCGCTAGACGTTAAAGTTGGCGACAGCGTAATTTTCAAAGATGGCTTTGGCGTTGAGAAGCAAAAAATCGACGGCGAAGAAGTCTTGATCATGAGCGAAGCCGACATCCTGGCGGTCGTTGAAGGCTAATCATCGCCTCAACTACTTACTTTCACCTTTTATAATTCGATTTTAGGAAGTAACGAACATGGCAGCTAAACAAGTTAAGTTTTCTGATGACGCACGTAAACGTATGGCTCGCGGCGTTGACGTTCTCGCCAACGCGGTAAAAGTTACCCTGGGCCCCAAAGGCCGTAACGTTGTGCTCGACAAATCCTTTGGTGCGCCGACCGTTACTAAAGACGGTGTGTCGGTTGCCAAAGAGATCGAACTAAAAGACAAGTTCGAAAACATGGGCGCACAAATGGTTAAAGAAGTTGCTTCCAAAACTTCTGACGCAGCTGGCGACGGTACCACTACAGCCACCGTACTGGCTCAAGCCATTGTTGCAGAAGGCCTGAAAGGCGTTACTGCTGGCATGAACCCGATGGATCTTAAGCGCGGCATTGACCAAGCAGTCACTGCAGCGGTTAAAGAAATTCAGGCAATGTCTGTACCCTGCACCGACACCAAGTCGATTGCTCAGGTAGGCACTATCTCTGCCAACGGCGACAAGCGCATCGGTGAAATCATCGCTGAAGCGATGGAAAAAGTTGGTAAAGAAGGCGTTATCACTGTCGACGAAGGCCGTGGCTTTGAAGACGAGCTGGAAGTCGTTGAAGGTATGCAGTTTGATCGCGGCTACCTCTCGCCCTACTTCGTGACCAACCAGGACACCATGGCGGTTGAACTGGAAGATCCTTACATCCTGCTCGTGGATAAGAAGATCTCCAACATTCGCGAACTGCTGCCGGTTCTGGAAGCTGTTGCCAAGCAAGGCAAACCGCTTGCCATCATCGCTGAAGATATCGAAGGCGAAGCACTGGCGACGTTGGTTGTAAACAACATGCGCGGCATCGTTAAAGTAGCCGCTGCCAAGGCACCTGGCTTCGGCGACCGTCGTAAAGCCATGCTGCAGGATATCGCTATCCTGACTAACGGTACCGTTATTTCTGAAGAAGTCGGCCTGACGCTTGAGCAAGCGAACCTGGATCACCTGGGTACTGCTAAGCGCATGACGATGTCTAAAGAAAATACCACCATCATTGATGGCGCCGGTGTAGAAAACGATATCGAAGCACGTGTTAACCAGATCCGTGCGCAGATCGAAGACACTTCTTCTGATTACGACAAAGAGAAGCTGCAAGAGCGCGTTGCCAAACTGGCAGGCGGCGTTGCCGTTATCCGCGTTGGTGCGGCTACCGAAGTCGAAATGAAAGAGAAGAAAGCTCGCGTTGAAGACGCGCTGCATTCTACTCGTGCAGCCGTAGAAGAAGGCGTTGTACCTGGCGGCGGCACCGCACTGGTTCGCGTAATGGCCAAAGTACAAGGCTTGACTGGCGAAAACGAAGACCAGAACCACGGTATCAACATGGCGCTGCGCGCTATGCAGTCTCCGCTGCGTCAGATCGTAACCAACGCTGGTGAAGAAGCGGCTGTGGTTATCAACCGCGTTAAAGATGGCGAAGGCAACTTCGGCTACAACGCTCAAACGGGTGAGTACGGCGACCTGTTCGAAATGGGTGTTCTTGACCCGGCGAAAGTAACCCGTACTGCACTGCAGTCTGCGGGCTCTGTTGCTGGTCTGATGATCACAACTGAGTGCATGATCGCTGATGACCCAGAAGAGAAAGAAGCCGCGCCGGATATGGGTGGCATGGGTGGAATGGGTGGAATGGGCGGCATGATGTAGTGCGACGAGAGTCGCGCAGGTAGCTAGCCTGGCTGGGTTACGTCCTCTGGGAGCACTTACTTTAAATAGGTAAGTGCCCCTTTTCCAGCAGAAAATAGCATTCTATAAACCCGATATCCGGGCTGAACACCAGCTCGGGTATCGGGACTCCTTAATGGAGTATTCGATCGCGAGTATTGGCTTAAGCCTGTACCCCTCCTATGAAGGATACACGTTGAAGCAGCTTTAAATTTCAAGCTGTGATGCAACGGGGATACCTACGTTTAAAAGAAAGCTAAGCACCTGCCGGTGTGAAGCTGTGTCTGATGATTGTTCCACGTTTTCTTGTCCAAAAGTAACTTGGTCAAGATAGCGAGAGGAACCCGTTGTGCAACCAACGGTAGTCTAGGGATAGTGCGTCGCTGGTAACGGCGGGGTTCGAAGCTTCCTGACAATGTACTCCCCATACGGGCTTGAATTTCATCGTGAGGTGGATCAAGGATACCGCCAGTAGCAGGCGGTTGAGAGGCTAGGCTGAGTCATATGGTTAACTTATGTGAACTGCTAAAAAGCACCGTCAGCCGCAATGAGCGCAAGCTACTGATGCGCTCTGACCAAAAGGTATAAGGCTAGCTATCCCTCTTACATCTAGGGATACGTTGCTATTCAGCCTTCGGTGTATTGGCAGAACCTAAGTGACTCATGTCATCGACACGGAACTCGGAAACCCTGTATCTCCGCCCTTCTTGGGCAGGCAAAGAGCAATCGATGCTGTAGGAGGTGCAGGCTTAGGATGTTGGAAAAAGCGAATGCCATCCTGTAATGGGATGGATAAGAGGTTAAACGTTCCTCTACCGGAAACGGGGCCCACGTCCAACTGGTCTTTAATCGTGTGATAGTGCTGTAAAGCGCTCTTCATGCAGACATGACGATAAAGGTATAGGCTCTTCCAGAGCCTTACCAATACCCTTGCGGGAGCAAATACACTCCCGCAAGGGACTAATGTATTTGTTCTCCGAGGGTCGTCCTATCGGCATTTCGGAGGATAGCAAGATGAGTACTGACTTTAACCAAGTACCTGCGTTCTCCCACCCGCCCGAAAGCTGGCACACCATTGATTGGTCTGTCGTTAATAGGCAGGTGAGAGGGCTACAAGTGCGGATCGCGAAGGCGACTAGGGAAAAACGTTGGCGCAAGGTGAAAGCCCTGCAACGACTACTTACCCACTCGTTTGCGGCCAGAACATTGGCCGTTAGACGTGTCACTGAAAACCGGGGCAAGAAAACGCCCGGTGTTGATGGTGAATTGTGGAGCACTCCACAAGCCAAGTGGTTGGCGTTAGGCAGGCTAAAAAGGAAGGGCTATCGCCCGGCCCCATTACGCCGTGTCTATATTCCCAAAACGGACGGCTCACGCCGCCCACTAGGGATACCTACGATGCGGGATCGAGCCATGCAAGCACTATATTTGCTGGCGCTCGAACCAGTTTCGGAAACGGTAGCTGATCGTAATAGCTATGGATTTCGTCCCTGGCGCTCAACGGCCGATGCGATAGAGCAATGCTTTGTCAATTTGAGCCGTAAGCACTCTGCTGAATGGGTGCTGGAAGGCGATATCAAGGGGTGCTTTGACAATATCAGTCACGACTGGCTACTAGCTAAAGTCCCTATGGACAAGCACGTGCTCAAGATGTGGCTGAAAGCGGGATTCATGGAGTCCAGACAACTGTATCCGACAGAGGCAGGAACACCTCAGGGTGGGATTATCTCTCCGGTATTAGCCAACTTGGCGCTTGATGGGCTGGAAAAAGTGTTGGAATCCCATTTTGGGAAGAAAAATACCAAAGCCAGCTACAAGACCAAAGTTAATTATGTGCGATACGCCGATGATTTCATCATTACTGGCATCTCAAAAGAGCTGTTAGAAAATGATGTTCTACCTGTCGTTACTGCCTTCATGGCAGAGCGCGGACTAACATTGTCGACCAGCAAAACCTTGGTCACGCACATTACAGAAGGATTTGATTTTCTTGGGCAGAACCTGCGGAAGTACAACGGTAAGCTGTTGATTAAGCCTAGCCGTAAGAACCTGCAAAGACACCTGAGCAAAATCAAGGACATCGTCAAAGTGAACCGTACGTCACGACAAGACATATTGATAAAGCAGCTCAATCCAGTCCTACTCGGTTGGGCTAACTATCATCGTCATGTCGTGGCCAAGGAGACATTTGGCTATGTTGACTACCGTGTTTGGAAACTCTTGTGGCGCTGGAGCTGTCGGCGTCACGGTAATCGTCAAAAACGCTGGGTGAAAAAGAAGTATTTTCACTCAGTCAAAAGCGAGAACTGGGTTTTCCAAAGCACCTTATTGCCCGGCAAGCCAGTGAGGTTGTTGAGCAGTAAGGATATCCCAATTGTGCGACATACCAAGATCAGGGCGGAAGCGAACCCTTATGACCCTAGAGACGAGCAATATTTTGAGGACAGGCTGGAGCGTTCTTGGAAGGCGTCGACGAAAGGTCGTAAGAAACTGCAAACGCTCTGGACTCGGCAAGGTAAACGCTGCCCGATGTGCCGTAGTGTTATCACCTGGGAAACTGGGTGGAATGTTCACCACGTGGTGGAACGGCATAAAGGTGGTGGTGACGAGCTGAGTAACTTGGTGTTGCTGCATCCTAACTGTCATCGTCAGTGGCACGCTCAACAGGAGAACAGTGTCGCCGGCCTTTCACTTAAGAGGCTTATAAAGGCTTGAGCCGTATGCGGGGAAACTCGCACGTACGGTTCTTAGGGGGCGGCGGTGCAGTAATGCACCGCTGCTACCCGACATGCCCCTCTGAGCCTATCGCTCTGACATTTAGCGTCATCAAAAACCCCGCCTTGTGCGGGGTTTTTGTCGTTTAGCGGCAGCCCGGCGTGAGCGATTCACACACGCCACTCATTATGAAAGCGTGCTACCATCAGCGCCTTTATTAGGCAGCTTTTAGGTCGTTATTACCGTGCTTTCCAATATACGCATCGTGCTTGTGCAAACCTTCCACCCTGGCAACATTGGCGCCGCCGCGCGCGCCATGAAAACCATGGGACTAACCAACCTTGTACTGGTTAATCCTCGTTGCTTTCCTGATGAAGAAGCAACGCGGCTAGCGGCAGGTGCAACGGATGTTCTGGAAAAAGCGCTAGTGGTTACTAGCCTCGAAGATGCTGTGCAAGACTGCGTGCAGGTAGTAGGTGCCAGCGCGCGGCTGCGCAGCCTGCCGCTGCCCCACTTCGACGAACCCGATGATATGGCCGAGCAGGTCATCTCGAACGCGACCAACGCGCCGGTTGCCCTGGTATTTGGTCGTGAGCGCTCAGGCTTAACCAACGACGAGATACGCTGCTGTACCCACCAAGTAAGTATCCCGGCCAACCCTGAGTACGGTATCTTAAATCTTTCTCAAGCCGTTCAAATTCTGGCCTATGAGACCCATCGCGCTTGGCGAAAACGTGATGCGAGTGACTTTAGCTACCAGCGCCCCCTTGAAGCTACCCCGCCCAGCCGCGAACAATTTGTGCATTTCCAGGATCATCTGGGCCGTTTAATGCAGCAAAGCGGCTTTCTTACCCAACCGCATGCACGCACCGAAGAACAGCTTCAAGCCCTTTTTTCTCGCGCCCAGCCCAGCCGTAAAGAGCTTTCACTGCTGCGTGGATTACTTAGCGCCTTCGAAGCCCATTTGCCTAAATAGCCACAACCGCTTACATAAAAACGGCAGCCACTGGCTGCCGTTTTTATGACGTTATTTTTCGGTGCTAATTTTTTTAAGAACTATTTTTTAAGAACTATTTTAAGAATTTTTTTAAGAGCTTCTTTTTTAGCACTGCTTGGTAGCTACAGCATGACGATTAAAGCGTCATGGCCGCCAGCCAGCCAAAGACAATCAGCGGCAGATTGTAATGCAAAAACGTCGGCACCACGCTATCCCATATATGGTCATGCTGCCCATCGACATTTAAGCCAGCCGTTGGCCCAAGGGTTGAGTCAGAAGCGGGTGAACCAGCATCCCCCAGGGCGGCTGCGGTTCCCACTAGCACGACCGTCGCCAAGGGCGAAAATCCAAACTGTACGGCCAGGGGTACAAAGATCGCGGCAATAATCGGGATCGTTGAAAAAGAAGAGCCGATGCCCAGAGTGATGAATAGGCCCACCAGCAGCATTACCAGCGCTGCGACGCCGCGGTTATCACCAAATATCTCAAAAGCTCCCGCAACCAAAGCATCAATATCACCGGTCGACTTCATTACTTCGGCAAAGCCAGCCGCCGAAATCATGATAAATCCGATCAGCGCCATCATCCGCATACCGCTGGTGAACAGGTCGTCGGCTTCACGCCATTTAAAAATCCCGCCGATGGATAGCAGGCCGATGCCAACCAAACCGCCTAAAATCATCGAACCGCTGTAAAGCTGTAACCCCAGTGCCGCCACAATTGCCACACCGGACATTATCAAGCCTAACTTATGCGGTTTGGCAGGCGTATTTACGTGCTGCGCGTTGCTCATCGCCAGATCTTTGCTGGAATACTCGCGGCCACCGCGATAGCTAAAGAACAAAGCCACTAAAAGCCCAATGGCCATGCCGCCCACAGGTATCGCCATGGCCATAGGCACCATGGCACGGGTAATTTCCAGACCCAGGGGGGCACCTGCGCTGTTTAAATTCGCCAGCAGAATATCGTTAAGGAAAATAGCCCCAAACCCGACCGGCAGCAGCATATAAGGCGCGGTTAAGCCAAAGGTCAGCGCGCAGGCTACCGCACGACGGTCTAGCTGGAGGCGATTCATGACGGTTAACAGCGGCGGAATTAAAACCGGAATAAAGGCGATATGCACGGGGATCGCATTTTGCGATGAAATCGCCACCAGTAACACGGCAGTGAGGAGCAGCATTTTAACGCGCGCCTGATGCTTTATCGTCGTCTCTTTACCCAGCATGGTAATCAATCGATTCGCCAGCATGTCTGGCAACCCAGAGCGCGAGATTGCCACGGCAAAAGCGCCCAGCGTGGCATAGGCCAGCGCCACTTGAGCGCCCCCGCCGACCCCGTTGTTAAACGCCTCCAGGGTTTGATCAAGCGTAAGGCCGCCCACCAAGCCCCCAACCAAGGCGCCTAAAACCAAGGCAAAGACAACAGACACACGTAAAAGCGACAGTACTACCATAACGAGTACTGCAAGTATCACTGCATTCATGAAGAGTTCCAGAGCGATGACAAAGTGATCAGGACGTGTACGAAAAGCAAGCGAACGCCTTGCGGCGCACTAATGAGCCAGCGGTTTGATACATAGCCTAATATCGAAGGGGGCAAATTTTAGCAGATCGTTCGCTTACAAAAAGCATCCATTGCGTTATTTCTAAACGCCTGCGCTTACATATGGCGCTACTACTTTAGTCCCCCTACCATTGCTGCTTTGCAACATACTGCCTAGTATCCAAACCTTGGCGCTTATTTAATATTACTAATTTATATTTCTCTGGAGCAAAGAACATGGGCACGTTGGCGATTGCTGTTTCTCTGCTGTTATTGATGTTCCTGGCCTATCGAGGTATTTCGGTTCTCTTACTTGCGCCGTTAATGGCATCACTTGCGGTACTGTTATCCGGTGACGGTGCATTTTTACTGCCGATCTATACCGACACGTTTATGCAGGCGCTGGGGAACTACGTTATGCAGTTCTTTCCGCTATTCTTGCTGGGCGCACTGTTTGGTCAATTGATGGCGGACTCCGGCGCGGCGCAGTCCATCTCCCACGGTATCGTCAGCAAGCTGGACACCCACCACGTTGTGCTCACGGTGGTGCTTGCCTGCGCCCTACTTACCTACGGCGGCGTTTCATTGTTCGTAGTGGCGTTTGCCATTTACCCCATCAGCCGCGAGCTGTTTCGCCAAGCCAATGTTCCCAAACGCTTAATTCCGGCCAGTATTGCTCTGGGATCCTTCACCTTTACCATGACGGCCCTGCCGGGGACCCCCGCCATTCAAAATGCGATTCCTATCCCCTTTTTTGAAACCAATAGTTTTGCCGCGCCGGGGCTTGGGATTATTGCGGGGCTTATTATGCTAGGATTGGGTACTACCTACATACAGTCCCGCGTAAAAAAAGCGGCTGCCAACGGTGAAGGCTACGGCACTCATAAAGAGCGTGAAACAAGCACGGATAACGCCGACGCAACGCCCATCACGATGCCCCTGGCACTCGCAATAATTCCTTTGATAATGGTTATTGGCCTCAACGCCCTGTTTACCTACGGCATTTTTCCATCGCTGGATTTAAGCTTTATCAGTGAGGCCTTCGAAAATGTATCGCCAGACGCTCAGACCGGGCTCTGGGCGATTCTAATTGCGCTGTTAAGCGCATCGGCCTGGCTGATCATTACGCGCTGGAAATATTGGCTGGATTTAAAAGACACCATCAATAGAGGCGTCATGGGGTCGCTGTTACCGATTTTTAATACAGCTTCAGAAGTCGGCTATGGCGCCGTGATCGCAAGCCTTGCCGGCTTTGCAATTATTCGTGATGCGGTGCTTAACGTATCACCCAATAATCCGTTAATTTCCGAGGCGCTTGCCATGAGCGTACTGGCGGGGATTACCGGATCCTCATCAGGCGGCCTTTCAATTGCTCTGCAAACCCTAGGCAGTGAGTACCTAGCAATGGCCCAGGAAGCGGGTATTAATCCTGAGCTAATGCACCGTGTGGCTTCAATAGCCGCAGGCGGTATGGATACCCTGCCCCATTCCGGCGCGGTAATCACCCTGCTGGCTATTTGTGGTCTCACTCATCGTCAGTCTTATGCCAACGTTGCGATGGTCACGATAGTGCTACCCGTGATCGCACTTATCAGCGTGATTACCTTGGGTACCTTGTTTGGCAGTTTCTGAGTTTAAAGAACGAGCATTTGCGTAAGATCAAAATTTTATACGAGGAAAACCGTTATTCTTTCTATCACCTCCCATTAACACACTACCCTCGGCCTGATGAAGCATGGAAATAGTCGTATCGCTTGTAAGGCAAATGCGTGAAAGCCTGCGTGACCTGGCCCCAGTAGTATTGGTCATGGCTTTTTTTCAGCTGGTAGTTCTCCGCCAACCTCTACCCTCAACACTTGACCTGGCTGACCTGCTAACGGGTCTAATATGTGTTGTTATTGGGCTGACGCTTTTTATCAAAGGGCTTGAGTTCGGTCTATTTCCGGTAGGCGAAAGTTTAGCGCGCGCATTTGTCACCAAAGGGTCTCTTGTGTGGCTTCTGCTATTTGCCTTTGCCCTAGGGTTTGGCTCAACAGTTGCCGAACCCGCCCTGATAGCCGTTGCCAATCAGGCTGCTAACGTTGTCGCCGAAGGCGGTCTTATCAATCACACCGATGCTGCCCGCCAGATGTTTGCGTCAAGCTTACGTATGGTGGTGGCTGCTTCCGTGGGTAGTGCCGTGGTTGTAGGCGTACTACGGATTTTCAAAGGCTGGCCGCTGCACTTAATGATTATCAGCGGCTACGTGATCGTACTTTTATTAACACTATTAGTGCCTGCAGAAATAGTGGGTATCGCCTACGACTCCGGCGGCGTCACTACATCAACCATTACCGTGCCGCTGGTAACCGCGCTAGGTGTAGGTTTGGCGTCATCCATTAAGGGCCGCAGCCCTATGCTGGACGGTTTTGGCTTGATTGCTTTTGCGTCGGTGATGCCGATTATTTTTGTGCTGCTGTTTAGCATTATTGGCTTACCTTTTCTCCCCGGTGTGGCCTTATGAACTTATGGGGCACGCTATGGGATACGCTGCTGGATATACTGCCCATTGTGGCGGTAATCTTTGGCTTTCAATACGGGGTGATACGTAAGCCCATAAAACATCTGTCTCGAGTTATTGTGGGCTTTGTGATGGTCTGGATAGGTCTATCACTTTTTTTAGTGGGTCTTGAACAGGCACTTTTCCCCATGGGTGAGTTGATGGCCACCCAGCTAACCAATGCCGATTTTTTACCCATGCTTGAAGAAGGCGCACAGCGACATTGGCGTGATTACTTTTGGGTCTATGTATTCGCGTTTACCATTGGTGCCAGCACCACACTTGCTGAGCCTTCGTTAATTGCAGTGTCCATTAAGGCAGGCGAAATATCCGGCGGAACGATTAACCCTCTTATGCTGCGTATTGCCGTTTCGCTGGGTATGGCACTCGGCATTACGCTAGGCGCCTGGCGAATCGTGATGGGCTGGCCGTTACATTGGTTTATCTTTGCGGCTTACCTACTGGTGATTATTCAAACGCTTCGCTCACCGCGCTCCATTATTCCGCTGGCCTTTGATTCAGGCGGGGTCACTACCTCTACCATTACCGTGCCCATTATTGCTGCGCTAGGGCTCGGTTTGGCATCCTCCATCCCAGGACGAAGCCCTCTAATGGACGGATTTGGAATGATCGCACTGGCCTGTCTATTTCCCATCATTAGCGTTATGGGGTACGCCCAGATCGCACAGTGGGCCAGTAAATGTAAACCTAAGAAAAAACCTCAGCAAATGCCAAGAGAAGACAACAATGCGCTTTAAATTGATTGTGGCACTGGTCGAAGATGAAAGAACCGACGCTCTTTTAAAGGCGGCACGTGACGCTGGCGCCACGGGAGCGACCGTCATCAACAATGCCCGGGGCGAAGGCCTGGAAAAAGCCCGAGGCATTTTCGGTATGGAGATTACGGCTCAGCGCGATATGCTGCTTTTTTTGGCGGAAGAGCATATTAGTCGCCATATTCTAGAATCCATTGCTCGCGTGGGCGAGTTCGATGAGACCTCAGGCACCGGGATCGCCTTTCAACTTGATGTGGAAGATGCCGTTGGCGTCAAACATCAAATTGAAGCGCTTTCCGGCGCTCCCGGCTCGCCCCTTTAACATGGCTGCTAGCCCATTCTCCAATGGCGCCACTGCCTTGAAATAAGACCCTGCTTGGGCGAAAAGAGCAGCGCCATCACGAAGAATGCAAATGCCACCAATACAATGGCACCGCCGGAGGCAACGTTAAACACAACCGATAGCCAAAGCCCGATGACCGCAGAGCAAACGCCGATAGATACCGAAATCAGCAGCATTATTTTGAAACGATCCGTTAGCAGATGCGCCGTTGCCCCTGGGGTAATTAACATCGCCACTACGAGAATAATGCCCACAGTTTCCAAGCTGGCAACAATCGTCAAGGTTAGTAAAAGAATCAGGCCGTAATGAATAATTTGAGTATTAAAACCTAGCGCTTGCGCCTGCTGGGGATCAAAGGCATATAACAGCAAAGGGCGATACGCGAGCCACACCGTTAAAATGGCAATGACGCTGGCAACAAAGGTGAGCATTAGCGCTGAATGCTTAACACCCAATACGTTGCCAAATAAAATGTGCATTAAGTGGGTGCTGGAAGCCAGCTTACTGATAATCACCACCCCCAGGGCAAACGAGGCGGTAAACATCAGCCCCATTGCGGCATCGGATTTGATCCGCGTGTTCCTTTCAATCGCCCCGATACCCACCGATGTCAGTGCGCCGGTAATAAATGCGCCCACAAAAAAAGGCCATCCCAGCAAGTACGCAATCGCCACACCAGGCAGCACGGCATGGGAAATGGCATCGCCTAAAAGCGACCAGCGCTTTAGCACTACATAGCAGGAAAGCATTCCACAAATGGCGCCAACCAGAACCGATGTAAGCAGCGCCCGTTGCATAAACGCATATTGAAAGGCATCGGATACGCTGCTGGGCAACAGGTTAACCACGGTCATTAATGCCGTTATCAATCCACTTACCAGGGCGTCGCTAAACGCTTCAATCATCAACATACTATCAACCACGTTATTTACCCTTGAGCGGGGCCATAGGCAGCCCCTGGCATTGTTTGACGATCATTGACGGTCTGTTCGGTTGAGCTAACCGCAAGCTCCGCCAGTTTTGCTTCACTTAGCATTTCTTCCGGCGTACCGGTGCCTCGTACAAAACGGTTGATCAGCACGACATGATCCACATGGCGACGTGCACCCGGCATATCATGAGTGACCATAATCACGGTATTACCCGCCTCCCGCTCACGGCGCAGTACCGAAAGAATAAGTTTTTCGCTAGGCGGATCAACACCCGCCAATGGCTCATCCAAAAGTAAAATATTAGCCTGCTGGGCAAGCGCCCGAGCTAACAGCACACGTTTTTTCTGGCCGCCAGAAAGCTCTCCGATCGGCCGATCCGCATAGGCCAGCATATCCACGGCCACCAACGCGTCTCGCACCGCTTCGCTATGCCGAGCATGGTGCCAGCGAGCAGGCAGCAGCCTGCGCCACAAGGCGTCCTGTCGCATATGCCCATAGCGCCCCCCCATGACGGTTTCCCATACCGAGACGGGAAAGTCCCATTCAATCGCCTCTCGCTGGGCCATATAGGCGATATGCCCTGCCCGGCGATGGATGACAATCGGCTCGTCAAAGGCCTTTACACTGCCCTGCAGCGGCTTCATGCTGCCGGTCAATACGTGAAACAGCGTCGATTTACCCGCACCGTTTGGCCCAACGATCGCCGTCCATTTGCCCTTGGGAAATGCAAGCTCGATGTTCTCTAGCACGGTGTTTCGCTGATAAGCCGCGTACAGGCCCTTCACTTCGATAGCTGCCACGGCACTCTGTGTGTTTCCTGTCATGGTGGGTTACTCGTTTGCCAACGCGCGACGCAACATCGCAACGTTATGCCTTAACATTGCAAAATAATCTCCCGCCTCACCGTCAGGCTCGCTTAGCGAATCCACATACAGCGGACCCGCCACAGGAATACCCGTATCTTCAGCAAGGCTTGAGACATAGCGGTCTGAAATCGTGCTTTCCCAGAAGATTGCCGCTGGCTGACGTTCGTTGATCATATCGATTACCCGCATGAGCTGGCGGGGTGAGCCTTCTGTTTCAGCGTTATTCCCCCAGATACCGTCATGCTCAAAACCATAGGCATCGGAAAAATACAGAAATGCCGCTTCACTGGAGAGCAACACACGACGCTCTTCAGGTATATCGCTCAACGCCTTTTGAAGCTCCGCATGCAGATCCTGCAGCTCTGCCGTCAACGCCTCAGCGCGGGCTTCAATACCCTCAGCCTGTTCAGGCAATAAACTTTCCAGCTCACTGGCGATCACCTGCACATAAGCGATGGCCGCCCGCGGGTCGGTCCACAGGTGTGGGTCTACATCGCCCTGCATATCGCCAATTGCGATGTACTGGACCGGGTATTCAGAGGCCTCGGCAACAGGAATCAAGGCAACGTCGTCTTGAGTGGTCGCCTCTACCTGACGCATCCACTGCTCCAGCTGATAGCCGTTATAGAAAACGATATCGGCATCTTCCAGAGCCGCAAAATTATCCGGCGTCAATTCCCACTCATGTACTTCGGCGTTTATCGGCGTCAGCACAGACACATGTGCATCGTCGCCCGCTACCTTGGCAACTAAATCGCCCAATACCGAAAAGGTGGCGACAACATTAATAGGGGGTGAGAGCGTTTGCGCATGAGCGGTTGTGATACTGCTCACGGCAGCAAGCAATAGGCCTTTTTTTAACCATGCTTTTCGCTGGCTCATACCGTACTCCATTCAGGATCGCTTTGATTACAACTTTAGCTCAACAAAAAAGCATTGTGCAAACAGTTTAGCCTTGGCTAACAATTATTCCATAAAATGCGCTACCATGCCCCATTAGGGTTTCCATTCATCTCGATATAGTTTACCAATGAGTGATAACGATCAGTCGCTTCCCAACGCCGCCGCCAGTATGAGCAACAGCAACTGTGGCGATGCATTACCGCCCGTTGGTCAACATACACGGCAATATGAAACCGTGCGTAATGCCCATGAAACCGAGTTAATCGAAGATTATGTCGAGCTGATTGGCGACTTGATCCGCCATCGAGGTGAAGCCCGGGCTGCCGATATTGCCAACCGTATGGGCGTAAGCCAGGCAACGGTTTCCAAGATGATCCGACGCCTTAACGAGCTTGGACTGGTAACCAGCAAACCCTACCGTTCTCTGTTTTTAACGGAGGAAGGCCAAAAAATGGCGGAAATTTCCCGCACCCGGCATGATATTGTCCTGCATTTTTTGCGCGCCCTGGGCGTTAATGACAATACCGCGCGAATCGATGCCGAAGGTATGGAGCATCATGTCAGTGATGAAACGTTAACGATCATGCAGCGCTTTATCGACCAGCATGCCAAACGCTAAAAGCTACGCGCCAGGATGATAGGCGCTTAGTCGGTTAACCTGCGCGACACTACCGTTCCAGATCATTTCCAGATGCGTAGTCTGAACCACATCACTAACCTGCCTGGGCGTCATGAGCGCCCAGCACGTGGCTTCTGGCTCGCGTACCGAGTGATAACGAAGCCCGCCTGCCTGAGCCTCACGCACTGACCAGCCAAGCGCTCTTGACGCGCGGTAGTCATTAGGGGCGTAAATCGGATTGGAACGTTTAAGCACTGTTGCGTCCCGACAGCCGCGCTCATTAAATGCACACTTCAATCCACGAAAAACAAAGCGCTCAAAGTGTAGGCCTGTCACATTTGCCCAATAAATCTGTTGATGATATTTCACTTCCGCAATCGCGGCAGTCAGATTATCGGCCACATATAACACCCCAAACCCGCCATCACTGAAGCGTGACCCGTTGGGGTTTACGTGGGTAAACGGTGCCACGGCGTAAGAGCATCCGCGAATGCCAAACGGTATCTCCTTAACGGGCAACAGGGCCAGATTACCCACTTCATTTTGCAGGCGCGGGTTGGTTAACGCCTGAAGCGCATGCAGCGCGGCAAATTCATCTTCATCGGCTACATCATCAAACAGATCTATCGGCGGAAACTTACTGTTAATCAACCGATAGCCAATGACTGGCTGAGCGGGCAGCTCGGGTAGTGTTTCGAGTGCTACCATTGCGCGCCTCGCAGGCTATCAATGCGCTTGAACGTTTCGTAGAGTGCGGCAAAGTCACCGCTGCTCATAACGTCCAATGGCGTACGTCCGTTAAAGTAGGGGTTGTGGTTTGCCATTTTGACGAACCCATAGAGGTTATCCGGGTTTTCAAACAACATGCGCAGCGCCGCGTGAATATTAAGCAGATAGCTGATCCGAGTCAGCTGGTCGCTATCAAGCTTTATCTCGGCAATATCGCCCCGCCTCGCTCGAGCATAGGTACTGTGAGATACCCGCAGTATGGCTTCGCCCTGCTCTCCACTCGCCCGCCATTTATCCAAAATGCGTACGGCGGCTTTTAAACCTGAGGCAGCGGCAGCTTTGTTTTGAGCAATATCATTGGCTGTTTGCATAACAGCTCCCTGTGATCTATCTGTAAATACTAGAATATAAAAAAAGTATCTGCAAATATAGAGAGGGTTTCGTTACTAAAAACAGTTTTTGTAGGCACAAAAAAGCCCCATGCCGTTTTTTTCCGACATGGGGCCTAACGAATAAGCTTAAAACGCTTTAGGGAACATCGTTTGAGGCAGGAACAAGAATACGCTGGGCAGAAGAATAACCGCCAAAATGACCGCCATGATTAAACCCACCAATGGCAGCACCGCCATAAAGGCACGCGGCATGGAAACTTCACCAATTTGGGTGGCGATTAATAAGCAGATGCCATAGGGCGGCGTTATCAAGCCCAGAGTTAATGACAAGATAACCACTAATGCCATGTGGATTTGATTAATGTCCGCGGCGATACAAATACTCTGAATAATCGGCAGGAAAATAATAACGGCCGTTACGGGGCTTAATACCGTCCCGATCACCAGCATAAAGAGCATTACCATCAGCATGATGCCAATACGGTGGTCAGTCACCGATAAAATGAAGTTGGCGACATCCTGGGCAATGCCCAGATAAGAAATTAACCAGCCCATAATGCCTGCCGAGGCAACTGCAAACATAGGCAGCGAAAAAGAGATCGCTGACTCTGCCAGAATAGACGGCAATTGCTTAAAATGAATCGCGCGATAAAACACAACGGCTAGAATCACGCCAACCAATACCGCCACCGATGCGGCTTCTGTCGCGGTAAAGACACCGGTGGTAATACCGCCAAGCACCACGAGAGGCAAAGCCATCGGCGGAGCCGCGACAACCGCCGTGCGCCCCATTTGCTTAAACGAAAACTTGCCTGTCGCTTTAATATTCTCCCGCTTGGCGATGTAGTAGACGTAGCCCATTTGCATAAGCCCCACCAGGATCCCCGGAAGAACGCCGCCTAGAAACAGTGCGCCGACGGATACATTGCCAAACGCACCGTAAATAACCATCAGTATCGAAGGCGGAATAATACCGCCTAATACCGATGAGGCAGCGGTTAAGGCAACGGCAAAGGGAGCTGGGTAACCCGATTTTTTCATCGCTGGAATCAACACGGCACCAACGCTTGCCGTATCGGCCGCGGCCGAGCCAGAGAGACTGGCAAACATCATGGAGACCATGACGTTAATATGCCCAAGCCCACCGCGCACATGTCCCACTGAACTATCAGCAAATTTGAGCAGGCGGTCCGTGATCCCGCCATCATTCATCAGACGGCCCAACAACAGAAAAAACGGGACGGCTAAAAGCGGAAATGAGTTAATGCTGGCAAACATCTGGTTGGCAACCGACGTCAGTGACAGCCCCATTTCCAAAATAGTAAAAATAGACGCCAAGCCAATAGCAAAGGCAATCGGCACGCTCAGTGCGATCAGTAGTAAAAAGCTGCCAATCAAAATAATTAGTGGGCTCATGAGCCTTCCACCTCGTTCATTCGCTTAACCTTGCCGCCATTGCGGAGCGCCACCATATCGTCGTAAATGACTTCAATGGAAAATAAGAACATGGCGATACCGGCAACAGGCAAGGCAGCAAATACATAGGCCATCGGCGTTCCCAGTGCCACCGACCGACGATTCCATCCCATATCCACCAGAATGTTGCCATGCACCACCAGCACATAAATCAGCGGCAGGCAGGCAAGGCTACCGAATAGGCGCAGCACGCGCTGGGTAATGACAAACTGCGGGGGAAAAATATCGATTACATAGTGCTTGCGCTTACGCACGGCAACCGCGGCGCCAATAAATACCGCCCAAATAAAACAAGCCATTGCTACTTCATCTGTCCAGGAAACAGAGATTTTTAAGTAATTTCGCGCAACCACTTGGTAAAGAACGGTCAGGATAAAAGCGGCAAACAGAGACCCCGCTAGACACAGCAAGAGTTTTTCCACTACATCATTGATTTTCCGCATTCGTCTGTCCTTTTATTGGCACGTGCCGCTTCCCCACCCCACTTTTCAGCGGTTCAAGGAAAGCGGCATGCTGGCCAAGTCGTTATAGGCTGCGGATAGTCTCGAGCAGGTCGGTTAAACCGCGCTCTTCAGCAAATTCATCGTGCAGAGGCACTACTTGATCGATAAACGCCTGCTTATCGACCTCGGTTACCGTAACCCCAAGATCTTCAAACTGCTTGATGAACTCAGCGTCGTACTCGATTCCTTTCTCAGTGCCATATTCCCCGGCATGCTGAGCCGCTTGCTGAATAATGGTCTGATCTTCTTCAGAGAACCGATTGAAGCGGTTTTCGCTGATCGAGATATGACTCATCATGATCTGGTGTTCGGTTTTGGCATGAAATGGTGCCACTTCGTATAAACGGCTTGAAAGATAGCCGCTGATAGTACTCTCAAATGCCCCGACAACACCGGTTTGCAAGCCGGTATAAATTTCTGTCCAGGGAAGCGACGTGGTTAATGCACCCGCAAGTTGCCACGTTTCAGCATCAAGGCGCGAGCCAGTAACGCGCATTTTGACGCCTTGTAAATCAGATGGCTCTTCGACCGGGCCGGTATTGGTACTCAGGTTACGCGTTCCGCCGCCGGTCAAACTCAAAAGCTTCAGCCCAACGCTGGCATCGGTCATGGCCTGATCAAAATAGCTATAAACCGCCGACTCAGGAGCGGTTGCCGCACGGAACTCATCCATATCCTGGAACAGATAGTTAAGGCTGAAAATTTCGAAATCCGGCACATAGGGAGCCACATTCATCACCCCACCAATGATCATATCGGTGGTGCCAATGCGAATCTCATCCACCATGGTCTGGTCGTTGCCTAACTGACCGCCTGGGAAGATTTGCACCGTAATCCGGTTATCCGTGGCTTCTTCGACTTCTGCCTTGAAGGCTTCTGCGGCGTCAATCCAGGGGTGTGGAGCACTCACCACGGTACCCAGGCGCAGCGTTTGCGCCAGTGCCGGGGATGCCATCAACAAGGATACAGCGCTTACCAATGCCAGACGGGGGAGCGTATGTTTAATCATGGGGAGTCCTTAGAATGTGTCAGCGTTTTTTTAATTTTCAGTGTCAGGGCTTAAAAATCAGAGGTTAGAAACAGGTTCGCCAAGGGTATGCATTAACCGGTTTGCCCAGCCAAACAGCGTGGTCGATAGCGTTAAATCAACAATTTCCTGATCTTCAAGACCCACATCGCGCAAGCTTTGAATATCACTATCGGTCACGTTAGGTGGGCATTCAGAAAGGCGCATCGCGAACTTTAAAATAGCTCTGATGCGAGGTTCCAGATCCGCCTCTTTACCGCGCAGGAAGATATCCTGCATAACCTTTTCATCGCCTACGATATTGTTATAACGATGGGCATGAACGGCCGCACAGTAAATACAGCGGTTGACCACGGAGGCAGCCACCGCGCCTAACTCACGCTCATCCCGCGACAGCCCACCTTTATCGTACATAATGCCGTTAAACAGCGAGGTACGAATACGCAGCGACTCAGGATCGTGCGCCAGCACCAGTACATAGTCAGAAATTTTAGTATTGGAAGGCGTTTCCTTGAGCGCTTCATGTTGGGCAGGCGTGGCGTTATCAAAATCGATAGGCGTGATATAGGGGCGCCAGGTGGGGATTCGCGACGTAAACTTATGAATAACGCGGCTCATTTAGCTTCTCCCACTTTATCTTTTTCCATCACGCTTAGTACCGCCGCAACGCGCAGCTGATAGTTAACAAATGCCACTAGGCCTGCCAGCCGAACGATATCGCTTTCTTCAATACCCGCCTCTTTGAGCGCTTGAATATCTTCTTTCGTGGCATCGCGGGGGCGTTGTGTGACTAAGTCGGCATAAGTCACCATGGCAGACAGGCGCTTTTCAGATGCGGGTGGCTTGTTGCCAGGCTCGGCAATTTGGTAGAGGTCCGCATCGCTGCCATAGCCTGCTAATAAATCAGCATAGTGCTGGGTCAAACCCGCCTGCTGGCAAATACGCGCCATACGACATGCCAGGGCCGCTCGAATAGCGACAGGCACTTGGCCTGCATCACTCGGCAATAAAGCCGCTTCGTAGGAAGCCTGGGTCAGATCCATGAGCTTGTGGCGCACAGCCAGCGCATCTGCCAGCGGGCCAGTAGTGGGCACATCAGCCGCTTGTTCTAATACATGAGTCATGGTGATTCCTTGCTTTTCAATACGCCACTTAGGCGTTAGCAGTCGTATTAGGTAAAGGCGTCGCTTGCCACTCATCGCCTAATAATTCAGGTGAGTCGTACTGCTCAAGCCGTTGCCAGTGACGTTCGACATCTTCCCGGTAAAGGTTGGCGGCAATTGCACCAGCTAGCCAGCTTGCGCCCTCACTGATCCCCGGAATATCGCCACTGACCTTGCCTAAGCTCAAGGTTGCGCCATAGTTAAAGCAGTGGATATTGCGCAGCCAGGGCGCCGTTCCCGGCTCGCGCTCCTGGAACGCAAAGTCACGTTGTACGTACGGGAAGTTACCTAACTCGTCGTTCTTAAGCTCGGCGGGCGGCTGGTAGCAATCGCGCCATAGCAGAATACGGTCGGCGTAACCGGAAAGCTCTGTGCGAGCCAGGGGGTCGATTTCAAAACCGGTGCCCAGAATCAGATAATCACAGCGCACGGTGCCCTGCCGGGTTTCAATAACAATCTCATCGCCCTCCATTTGCATGGCTTTTACACCACAGTCAAAGTGGAAATGAGCGTTGTCATGGCGGCTGACACGCAAAGTAGAGCCGCGGGGTGGCGGAGTTTGGGTGGCAAACGAGTAGTGCATAATTTGCCAGCGCCACTCATCGGGTAACGTGGCGTAGCCATGGGTAAAACCAAAGGATCCGATGCCCATCATTTTATTGATAGTGGGCATCTGCGAGCGGCGAATTAAAAAACGTACTTCCTGAGCACCATGCTCTAACGCCTCGGCTGCATTATCAACCGCAGAAGCCCCTACTCCAATCACCACTACCCGCTTGTCTTTTAAACGTGCAAAGTCGATTTCATCCGCCGAGTGCGACCAGGCGCTGCCGGACAGGTTATTAACAAATGCCGGAATTTTAGCTGCGCCAGTGCCTTCACGGCCTGTCGCCATCACAAGTTTGCGGGTAAGCACGGTGTTGCTAGGCGCCCCGGCGCCTGAAAGCTCAAGCCTTAACAAATCACCTTCGGGCGTAACGTGCTCGACTTTGACGTCA
Source organism: Halomonas sp. AOP7-B1-5 (assembly GCF_052353045.1). Taxonomy (NCBI): domain Bacteria; kingdom Pseudomonadati; phylum Pseudomonadota; class Gammaproteobacteria; order Oceanospirillales; family Halomonadaceae; genus Halomonas; species Halomonas sp. AOP7-B1-5. The sequence goes on from NZ_JBQTDC010000005.1 coordinate 176,316, forward strand.
TTCTCAACGGGGAGCTTTAATACGTCGCGGTACCAGCTTAAATAGGCCATCCAGGTGGGGCGTGGAATTTTATCCAGCGCCTCCCACGCGGGGTTACCGAACTGTGCTTCATACCAGGCCCTGAAGGTAAGCGATGCAAATCCGTAACTGGGGCCAGGCAGGGTTTTAGGAGAGCGCAAGGTTTCCATACGCGCGTAGTTCAGCCAAGGGCCTTCCAGCCCAGCCGGATTACGGTCGAAAATACGGATATTGCTGATACCACCGGATAGCAGCGCAAAGGCTGCCACCATGCCGCACTGCCCGCCGCCAATAATCACCACATCATGCACAGGCTGCCCGTCTTCCATCACCTGGGGAGGTACCCAGTTAGCGGGTGGAATATTCAAACATGCCAAGTCGTATTGAACGCGGGCATTAAGCGCTTCTAAGCCAGCGCCCGCCAGTGAAGGGGTCATGGTCATTGCGTCATCTCGATTTGTGCCTGAATAGCCTGCTCCGCTTCATGAGGCCACCAGAACCAACGAACGGGTACATCTGAAAACTGAGAATTCCTCTCTAACGGCAGCACTTTGGCCTGCTCAACAAGCCGCTGAGCCTGGGCAAAGTAATCGTCTTTTTCTGCCATTATGTCCGGCTCTTGGCGAGTATCTTGCGACAGAAGCGCATCCAAGAGATTCGTCGACGCCTGAGTAACGTCCTGATGGCGAGCAAGCCAAACGCCACTGGTTTCATCCACGGAATACAGCTTCATCAGTACAGGTGCATAGCGGGCAATAAATTCGACTGCCGATATTACATAGTTAGCGGTCTCATTGCTAAAAAAGAAATTAAAACCGAGCCTTACCCAACCTGGACGATATAAGCTTCTGCCTTTTTGGACTAAATCTTCATGCTCAGCTGCCGTTTTTTCATCTATTGAGAGCAGCTCATGACCATATGGGCCGGCACAGGAACAGCCGCCCCGCGCCTGGATACCAAACAGGTCATTAAGCATGGCGACAATCAGGTTATGGTGAATGTCACGACCACCCGCGCTTATATTGAATGAAAAGATGGCCAGCCGAGAAGCGGTTAAAGAGCCCAATAGATGAATATTGCTGACAGCTTGCCAACGCGTCATTGCCATCTCGACCAGCTCACTTTCGCGCGCCTCAATATTGGCAGCACCGACCAGGTCTTTAATACGAAACGCAAAGCCCGCGCGAATATCGCCCAGGATGCCTGGTGTACCGGCCTCTTCACGCCGCTGAACGTTGGTCACATAGCGATGGTGCTGAGCCGTCACATAAGACACCGTGCCGCCGCCCGCCACAGAAGGTATGGGATTACGGCATAGCGCTTTGCGGATTACCAAAATGCCGGAGCTCCCCGGCCCACCCACAAATTTATGCGGCGACAAGAAAATTCCATCGATATGGTCGCCCTCGCCAGTGCCTGCCACATTGATGCCCACATAAGGGCCACTGGCGGCATAATCGAGCAGCACAATGCCTTCATACTGGTGAACCAGGCGTGCCAATGCGACAACGTCTGTTTTAATACCAGTGACATTGGAAGCGGCTGAAAACGCAGCCACCTTTGTCTCGCGATCAGTGTACTCTTCAAGACGTAGCGCTAATGTTTCAAGGCAGGGCGTGCCGCTTTCGGTTAGCGGGATACGTACCAGGTCTACATCGCACTCGCGCCATACAAGGTCATTGGAGTGGTGTTCAAAAGGCCCAACGAAGACAACCGGTCTGGAATGCGATGAGGAGTCAGGTGACGTTTGAAGACCTAGAATATGGCTACAGCGATTGATCGCAGCAGTTGCCCCTGCCCCGGCAAAAATAACGGCGTAATTATCATCAGCGCCTACTGACTCCCTTACCGCCTGGCGGGCTGCTTCACGAAATTGCGTGGTGATTTTACCGGTATAGGAGGTTTCGGTATGGGTATTAGCGTAAAACGGTAACACCTGATGTCGCATGGCTTCTTCAACCATACCCAGCCCCCGGCCCGATGCCGTGTAATCAGCGTATACAAGGGACCGAGGCCCAAATGGCCCAGGGACAACCTCTCCTTCGCCAATCACGTCATCACGAATATATTCAATCCATTCAGATGACGTCGCCGAGTGGCAGCTCGGTAGTTTTTTTGACCTGTTCCATTGAGAAGCACGATGTGACATTACTGAGCTCTATTTTAGCGATAAGCCTTTTATAAAAGGCATCAAATGATTGGTTATCGCGCGTAATGACCTTAAGCAAATAATCGTACTCTCCCGCTAGCCGATTAACTTCCATCACCTCGGGGAAAGACTGAACGGCTTCTTTGAAAGCATCCAGCCAGGTTTGATTGTGTTTATCGGTTTTAATCATGACAAACACGGTCAAGCCAAGATTAAGCTTTTCAGGGTTTAGGACCGCGATTCTTTTTTCGATTACGCCTTCTTTCTCAAGGCGCTGAATTCGACGCCAGCAAGGGGTGACCGAAAGCCCTACGCCTTCTGCAAGCTGGGCAATAGAAAGGTTATCATTACGCTGAAGCTGTTCAATAATTTTCAAATCGAAGCGATCAATAAGCAATTTATTTCTCCTGAAAGCCATAATCAGGAATATATTTCCATAGCATTCTAAAATACACCAGTCAGGAGAACGATTTTTTCAGTGTGTATTTTTATTATCAAGCTTTCTAAGCG